>CAYNXQ010000083.1:0-3706 GCA_964401185.1 uncultured Gammaproteobacteria bacterium
CATCGACTGTGGATTTCAATCAATTTTGGGATGTCTGGGACAAAGTAAAAAGCCGCTACGTCAATCAGCCAGTCGATGATGTGAAACTCTTCTACGGAGCTATTTCTGGCATGGTTGCTGGCTTAGGTGATCCGCATTCTGTCTATTTTCCACCCAAGGAAGCCACTGATTTTGCCAATGATCTCTCTGGCCAATTGGAGGGAATTGGAGCCGAGGTGGGGATGAAAGATGGCGTGCCCGAGGTGATCGCGCCGCTGGCCGATTCGCCTGCGGAGAAAGCTGGGATCAAAGCGGGAGACAAGATTTTGGCAATTGATGGGGTCGACACGCATGACTTGACGCTCGATGCCGCGGTCGCAAAGATTCGCGGGCCTCATGGCACGGTGGTGAAACTCACGATCACCCGTGATGGCTTGGATCAGGCCAAGGATATCGCCATTACCCGAGACAAGATCACCATTCCAACCGTGGTCTCCGAAATGAAAGAAAAGAATATCGCCTATATTCGCATCAATTATTTCAATCAAGATACCGGCTCCGAGTTTGACGCTGCAGTACAGAAAATTGTTGCAAAAAAGCCGGCTGGGATTATTCTTGATCTGCGCGGTGATCCGGGCGGATACCTCGATATGGCCGTTGCGGTCGCGAGTGAATGGATTCCAAATGGCGTGATTGTCAGTGAAAAAAGCAAAGATGGCGTGGTGAACACCCAATATAGTCAAGGTAGTCATCGCCTGGCTGGGATTCCAACGATTGTCTTGGTCGACGGGGGCAGCGCCTCGGGTTCCGAGATTGTGGCTGGAGCTCTGCAGGATTACGGCGCGGCTACGCTCGTTGGTATGAAGACATATGGCAAAGGATCAGTGCAGGATGTGGAAGCGCTCCCGGATGGATCAGCGCTAAAGCTGACGATTGCCAAATGGTACACACCAAAAGATCGCGGCATCGATGGGCAGGGGATCATGCCAGATGTGGTACTAGATACTATGGTTGAAAAAAAGCCGGTGAAAGGATCGTCGGATCAATTTACCCTCACTGATCTGGGGCTGCGCAAAGCCTTGGATATTCTTGAGAAAAAATAATCATGACAAAATCACGGATTCATCCATTGTTCCATTTTTTGGGAATTGTCTTGATTGCGGTCACCGCACTCTCCGTCGTTTTGTTTGTCTTGCAGATGGGTGCTCCTACTCGGCGCGCCGTGTTTCTTCTGCCCCACCAAGATGATGAGATGTTTATGGCCGGATCGATTGAGCGCGCTCTTGCCGATGGCAAGGATGTCTCGGTCGCGATTGTCACCGATGGTGGCGCTTCATCGGTTCTTCCGATATTGAATGGCGATCGTTACTCCACTCTGGATCATCGCTATCACTATCCGCGGACCGAGGGGTATGTTCCGCTTACACGGCAGACATTTTCTGCTGCTCGCAATCGGGAACTGTCCGATTCACTTCAGGCCTTGGGTGTTCGGCCGGATCATATTTTGTTTCTCAATGCTGGCGGTCTAGAAGGATCAAGCGATCCAGTTTACCGCGATGGCGAATTGACCGAAGTCCAGGCGCGGGAGGCAATTCAAGAAATTTTTCGGGTATTGGGCGATGGTGAATATGCGACCGTTGCGGCTGCGCTTGGCGATCTCAATCAAACGCATGGCGATCATTTTGCCTTGCGACAAGCGCTAAGGAATTTCTCTGGAATCAAGACCAAGTGGTACTTTTCCGAACGGCCAGGGCTTGGCACGGCAGTGCCCCTCTCCGTGCCGGAGAGGAGAAACAAGTTTCTCGCCCTGGCCGCATATTTCCTCTGGCAACCTGAGAGTGGGCGGTTTGCTGTCGGCAAGCATTCGGTCCTTGATCTCTTGTCGGCCTGGCGGGAATCCAAGACCGAATATATTTTTGACAACGAGACCATTCGAGCTCTCGACCCGTCACCAGCGGGGTGAAGTTATGGAGTTTCTTCGATCAATGTGAAGCGTGGTTTTTCCACGCCATCGATGATTACAGTTTCTTCAAACATTTTTTTCGGGCGGACCCACAGCGCATCTTTGCCAAATTCCGGTGAATCTCCAAGATGACGGTACACGATCATTTCTTCGAGCGTCTCGCTATGATGGGCCAGGCCAATGACTTCGCAGAGCGCTCCCTTGTAATGTTTGTAGAGTCCAAGTTTCATATCTTATACCCGTTCGATCCAGTGCGGATCGACATCGACTTCGAGCTCCAGGAAGATTTTTTTGTTAACGGCCGCTTCCAATTCGCGGCGGGCCAAGACGCCAATTTCTTTGATTTTTTGTCCGTGATGACCGATTAGAATTTTCTTGTAGCGATCAGCATTGGTGAGAATGCGGCCCTGGATCACGAGCACGTCTGGCTTGTCCTCGACCGCATCGATTTCCACAGTGACCGAGTAGGGGACTTCTTTTTCAAACAGAGAAAAAACTTTTTCGCGGATGATTTCGGCAATCCAAAAATAATTGTCAACATTGGTCAGCTGTTCTGGCGGATAGAGCGGGTGGCCTTCGGGGAGGAGCTCCATCACCAATTGTTTCAGCGGCTGAATATGGGAGGCGCGCAGCGCCGAGAGCGGAAATACTCCGGCAAAATCCTTGCCCCAGGCTTCGTAGGCGCTCTGGTAGGGCCGGTCGCGGGGCGGCAGATCACTTTTGTTGATCACCAGAATCTTGGGAGTGTCGAGGTGGCGAATCATGCCATAGACCGCGCGTTCTTCGGGGCCGATATCGCGGGTGGGATCGACCACGTAGATGATCAGATCAATGTCTTGGAGCGCGTCTTTGATCTTGCCTTCCAATCGGCCGGAGAGTGAATTTTTTCGATCTTTGAATACGCCTGGAGTGTCCACAAACACGGCCTGTCCTTCGGGCATGTTCAAGACGCCGTGGATCACCTGACGGGTCATTTGCGGCTTCATGCTGGTGGCAGCGATCTTGGTGCCGACCAGGGTATTCATGAGCGTTGATTTTCCTACATTGCTTCGCCCGACCAGGGCAACAAATCCAGATTTCATATGGCTGTAGCCTATCACAAAAATGGCAAAAAGAAAAGAGGTGGCATGGCGCACCTCGTATTTTGGCTCACGGCTCGTCGAGCTCCTTGGTTTCCTCCTCAGGAAGATCGGCGCGGACGGCCGCTTCTTTGGCGGCTTCCGTAGCCTCGGTCGCGGCGTCTTTCGCATCATCCGCTTCAGCCTGAACTTCTTGGGATTCTTCTTGAGCTGTAGGGCTTTCTTTGGCATCGGCCTCCTTGGCAGCTTCTTTGGCTGTTTCCTTGGCTTTTTTGGCAGCAGTCTTGGCCGTCTTGCCCGACTTCACTGCTTCTTTGGCATGGTTCTGCCGCTTCTCGCCATCCTTTGATTCCTTGGTTTTTTCTAGTTCCTCTTTGGCCTTGTTGCGATGGCGTTGGGCGAACTGCCGCATGTTGCGAGCGTGTTTGATGTATTTTGGATCCAGCTTCTTGTCGTCGCTCATGTTTTTCTCCTCTTTCTTTAGTCTAGCAAGGGCTTGCGCTGTCTGCAAGACTCGGGTATGATAGTGTCAGATTTTTTATATGCCCAAAAAGAAGCGTCATTATATTTTTGTGGTTGGCGGCGTGCTCTCGGGGGTAGGCAAAGGCGTGACGACCGCCTCGCTCGGAGCTATTTTTTCGGCCAAGGGATTTCGCGTGACCTCGCTCAAGGCCGATCCCTATAT
>CAYNXQ010000084.1:0-3701 GCA_964401185.1 uncultured Gammaproteobacteria bacterium
GTGGCGGTGATGTACGAAGGCCGCGTGGTGGCCATTGAACTGCCAAAGAAAGTGACCTACAAAGTAATGGAAGCACCACCAGCAGTGCGCGGCGACAGTGCCGGCGGCAATGTTACCAAAGAGATTGTTCTCGACAATGGGCTAAAAGTCCATGCACCGATTTTCATCAAAGAGGGTGAAGAGATCGTGGTCAATACCGAAACCGGAGAATACGGTGGCCGCGCTACAGAATAACTTCCTGATTTTAGAAAAATCCCGCCTGTTGGCGGGGTTTTGTTATTTAGCGAATAGGATGGTGAGATCCGAATGCTCCAGAAGTTTGAGTGCTGGAAATGCTTCAGTGGTTTTGGTCGGATGCTCCAGTTCATTGAGGATGAATTGTTTATCCGCGCCTTTGAGAAGAACGATAATATGTTTGCTCTGTAAAATTGCTGGAAAAGTAAGGGTGAGGCGATCATGGCCAGCAAATTGATCAGTAGTCGTATGAGCCACCAGTCGTTTTTCTTTCAGCGCTCCCGAATAGGGAAACAGCGACGCGATGTGCCCATCGGGCCCAATGCCAATCACACACAGATCAAATGGTTGGAGTATTGCTTCGTACCGCTCGAGCGATTCGGTGATTGGTAGCGAAGTGTCAAAAAAAGAAAAGTGCTTGGGCACCAGAGTTTCTGCAATCATACGGTAATTCGAGTTGGAGTGGTCATGAGGCAGATATCGTTCGTCGAGCTCGAAGAAATGGATCTGGTTCTTTTCTTCCAACTGTCCCCAGGCAGTGTATATGCCACGCGGAGTATTGCCACCAGCCAAGGCAATAGCGAGATGGGATTTTTCTTGTGCAAGCGATTGGAGATAGTGCACACTGGTCTCGACCCACTCGCTTTCTGTGGAAAACGTTCGCAAATTCATATTCGGATTTCGTTTTTCGTGCTTCGGATTTTCAATTACATGTCCACGTCGTACCAGGTGAAGTTGTCGATTTTGGTCAGTTGGTGTTGGGAGTCTGGTCCATGCGAACCATCATCGTAATTTTCTACCTTCACATGATGTTTCTCGATCACGTCGAGGATGCCATCGGTCACGCGCCAAGTCGCAATAATCTCGGGGAAACTGAGGAAATTGGTTTTGTCTCCTTTGATCGCGTCCAAAATCAGGGCAGCATGATCATTGAGACAGCCTTCGATATCACAGGCCACCGAGGCCATGGCACTCACTTCCTGGTACTCGGCTTTTTCCCCCAATTTGTTCACCAATTTGATACCAATGCGTTCATCGGGCTGCAATTCAAAGACCAGGCGGTTTGGTTCTTCCTGGGGGCTCTGGAAATCAAATTTTTTCAATTCGATCACCACAAAGGTGTGCTTCTCATGCGTTTTCTTGCCGGTGCGTAGATAGATGGGAACATTGTGCCAGCTCTCACGGTCGATAAAAAGTCGCATGCCAACAAACGTCTCGGTTTTCGACGTCGCGGGCACCCCCTTTTCTTTTTTGTAGCCGCGATACTGGCCCAAAATTACATCCCCCTTGTCTTGCGGGGGCAAGATGGCTGACAAAATATTGTGTCGTTCGCGATGGATGCTCTCGGCGCGTTCGGTGATGGGGATCGACATGGTGACAAGCGCCAGCGTCTGCAGAAGATGCGATTGGATCATGTCTTTGATAATGCCTGTGTTTTCGAAATAGCCCACGCGGTCGGCAATGCCTATGGATTCGAAAGCAGTGATCTGGATATTGGCTACCTCTCGACCCTTCATCATCAAATTGAGCAGGCGATTACTGTGGCGCAGGTGCATAATGCTCTGGACCGATGTCTTGCCCAGATAATGATCGAGCAGGTACACCTGATCTTCGCGGAAATGCTGGGCCACGAAGTGGAAGAGTTCTTCGGCTGTGGCCTGGCTGCCGCCAAAGGGCTTCTCGATAATCAGTCGAATATCTTCGTCTGGATTGGCGCGTGTCTCGGCCAGGTGGAGAATAATATCCTTGAACACGACTGGAGGGACAGAAAAATAGGCCAGGTGCATAAGCGATTTCCCACCGGTGGTCTGCGCAAGCCATGCTCGATAGGCATCAAAATCTGCCCGGCTGGTGTACTGTCCGGAGAAATAATACAGATGCTCGTGCATGTCGGCCAGGATCTTTTCGTTGAGATTGGACCCTTCTTTGGTGCGGACACTGTCCTCGAATTGTTTTTGAAATTGCACCCGTTCCATTGGTGTTCTGGCAAAGCCAACAATGTAGTATTCTTTGGGCAGACGTTTCTGTAGGGCCAGCTGGTAGATAGCTGGGAAGAGTTTTAGCCGCGCCAGGTCGCCCGAAGCGCCGAACAGGGTAAAGATGAAGGGTTGTTTTACTTGATAGAGCATATTGACAAGAGAGTAGACGTATGGTAGAGTACGCTTCCTTTGCCATTTCGGCAAGGGAAGAAGGAGGAGACAATCTCTTTGTCCTCGATTCGCATACTGCGGGTCGGGGATTTTTGTTACATGTGACATTTAACAATTGACAATTGACTACTCGGCTACTGTGTTAGATGTCAAATGTCAGCTGTCAGTTGTCGCTACGCTTGCCAGTTGGTATGAAATTTTCCTTCTCGATCAATTCTCTCGTAGGTGTGGGCGCCGAAATAATCACGAAGTCCCTGGATAAAGTTGGCCGGGCTATTTTTGGCAGTCATGCTGTCGACATAGGCCAGTGACATGGCCTGAGCAGGGGTCGGGATTCCAGAGGTGGCTCCCAATGACACAACCAAGCGCAGCGCGGGGAGTGATTGTTTCATCGCTTTGGCAATCGCAGGCAACTCGAGCAGGTGCATCATTTTTTCGGGGGCATCGGCATAGGCGTGGTGCAGGGTGTTCAAAATTTTGGCGCGAATGATGCAGCCCCCTTCCCAAATTCTTGATATTTCAGCCAGATCAATCGTCCATTTTTCTTGTGCTGCGCCAGTGGCAATCAGGTCGTAGCCCTGGGCATAGGCCGAGAGCATGCCAGCATAGAGCGCATCCTCGAGGATGGCAAGAAACTTTTTTTGCGAGAGAGATGGTTTTTTCTTGATCGTCTTGTAACGCACGGCCAATTCCAAACGTTTTTCTTTTTGACTCGAGAGTGTACGGGCAAAGACCGCCTCGGCAATACTGGGGACAGCCACGCCGTGCTCGATGGCATCAATCACTGTCCAACCGCCGGTGCCTTTTTGTCCTGCCTTATCGAGAATGCTGTCGATCAGGTAGTCATGCTTCAAATCATCTTTTTTCAAGAGAACTGGGATGGCAATTTGGAACAGGTAAGAGTTGAGTTTACCGTGATGGAGCTGTTCAAAGACCTTGGCGATCTCGGGAGCTTGTAGTCCGTAGAGTGATCGCAGCATGTCGTAGGCTTCGGCCATCATCTGCATCACCGCATATTCAATACCATTGTGAACCATTTTTACAAAATGTCCGGCGCCATTTTCGCCCACATGCGTAACACAGGGCCGACCCGAGAAATCCCGGGCAGCGATAGCCTCGAGTTCGGGACGCAAGATTTTCCATGCTTCCGTGGATCCGCCGGGCATCAGGCTTGGACCATGAAGTGCGCCTTCTTCGCCGCCAGAGACGCCACAACCGACAAACAACAAACCGTCTTTTTTCAGCGCAGCCTCGCGGCGAATGGTATCGCGAAAATTGGAATTGCCGCAGTCCACAATCACATCTCCTGCTTCGAGC
>CAYNXQ010000085.1:0-3674 GCA_964401185.1 uncultured Gammaproteobacteria bacterium
ATAGGCAGTCGCCACGACATGGACAGTATGTCCAATCTTGGCAGGACGAGGTTTGGCAACTGGGAATTTCAGATCAGTCGTATCCATCGTAACCAGGGTACTTTCTACCGCAGTAGCAGTAGAGGTCTGCGCCAGGAGATTCAAGAGGTCGAGCCCTTTGGCATCTACCCGGGCAGGGGAAAAGTTGAATGAACCCATGACAATGGTCACAAGGACCATAGCCTGGGCACCAAACTTCTTCAGATTCTGGGTATATGTCATATAGTAGACAATTCCTAGGGAAAGTGATACTTTTCCTAGGTATCAAAAAGCCTAGGTTATGCCTAGGACTCTGTTCCCTCTGTGTTTCTTGGGAACGGCCTATTATATCACAAAACAGGCCTTTTGTCAATACCCCCCAGGAGGGGGTACAATACCCTAGAAAATACCCCATTTTTATGCCTATTCCACCACTCCACGAGCGAAAATATGGCTATATTTCCGGAAGCCCAGCCCCGAGGGGTTCCGAAGAGAATAAGCCAGGAAAACGGCCTCGCGGGCGAAGAAAATCCTTCTGGAAAGCTATCTTCTTCCTCTTCATGACTGGCACAGTACTCGGGCTCCTGGGGCTTACTATCCTCGTGGCCTGGGTAAGTCGAGACTTGCCCAACCCAGACAAACTGACAGATCGCCAGGTCGCCCAAAGTACCAAAATCTATGACCGTACCGGCACCCATCTGCTCTACGAGATTTTTGCCAATGAAAAGAGAACCTTGGTGGACCTAAATGATATCCCCAAGAATCTGGTCAATGGCGTAATTGCTACCGAAGACACTACCTTCTTCCAACACAAAGGAGTGCGCCCGCTGAGTATCCTGCGGTCGATTGTCTACGGACTAATCGGCAAGGGCACAATCGGCGGAGGTGCTTCTACCCTCACACAGCAGCTAGTGAAAAATGCTATTTTGACCAACGAGAAGACGCTGACTCGAAAATTGAAAGAAATCATCCTCTCGATCCAATTGGAACAGAAATATACCAAAGATCAAATTTTGAAAATCTACTTCAACGAAATCCCGTACGGCTCTACCAATTATGGTGTGGAAGCGGCCTCCGAGAGTTATTTTGGCAAGCAGGTAAAAGATTTGGATTTGCAGGAATCCGCCACTTTGGCCGGATTGCCGCAGGCACCGTCATATTATCTTGCAAATCTAACCGCGCTCAAGAACCGTCGCGATTTTGTGCTTCAGCGAATGTTTGAAGAACACTACATAACCCAAGATGAAGAAAAAACGGCCCAAGCTTTGCCACTGACTCTCTCTCAGCATTTTGGCGACATTCATGCCCCGCATTTTTCTTTGTATGTAAAAGATTTACTGACCCAGCAATTTGGCGAACAAATGGTAGACACCGGCGGTCTCAAGGTCATCACCACTCTTGATTGGGACAAACAGCAAATTGCCGAAAAGGTAATCAAGGATGTTGGCGACAAAGTGCTCAAAGATGCGGGCGCCAACAATGCTGCTTTGGTTGCGATTGACCCAAAGACCGGACAAATTCTGGCCATGGTCGGCTCGCGCAACTTCTTTGATGATACGATTGATGGCCAGTTCAATGTCGTGACCCAAGGCAAGCGCCAACCAGGCTCATCGTTCAAACCAATTATCTACGCAGCCGCTTTTGAAAAGGGCTACACACCCGACACCATGCTCTTCGACGTGAGCACCAACTTCTCTACTACCGACAAAGAATACCGCCCAGTGAATTATACCGGAAAAGAATATGGTCCAGTGACCATGCGCACCGCGCTTCAAGGATCTCTCAACATACCATCGGTCGAAACCATGTATCTGGTCGGCCCCGAAGCTGGCAAGACATTTGCTGCGCGCATGGGGTATACCACTTTGGGTGATGGCGACTTTGGTTTGACTTTGGTCCTTGGTGGTGGCGAGGTAAAACTTCTCGAACATACCAATGCCTACGCTGTATTTGCGGCCAACGGCATTCATCATGATACGACGAGTATTCTCCATGTCGAGGATCCAAATGGCAATGTCCTATTTGACGCCAAACCGGATGCAGGAGAAAAAGTGCTTGATCCAGGCATCACTGCCACTATAAGCAACGTACTTTCCGACGACGCTGCCCGCGCCTTTATCTTTGGAGCCGGCGGAACCCTCACCTTGCCCGACCGCCCAGTGGCAGCCAAAACCGGAACCACCAACAAATATGTCGATGCTTGGACTGTCGGCTACACCCCAAGCCTGGTTGCAGGAGTGTGGGCTGGAAATACAAATAACACGCCAATGAAAAATGGTTTTGGTGGCAGTATGGTCGCGGCCAAACTCTGGAACGCATTCATGCGTGAAGCGGTGAAGGGTATGCCAGTGGAACAATTCCCCGATGCACCACCCAACGACGCGCTCAAGCCCATTTTACGCGGCTCAGCGGGTGGTAGTGTGACATTGCCGATTGATCGAATCACTGGAAAAATCGCGACCAGCTCGACCCCTCCCGATGTTGTGGATTACAAAACATTTACTCCGGCTCATTCGATCCTGCAGTATGTAAACAAAGATGATCCGCGCGGGCCAGTACCAGATCACCCAGAAAATGATTCGCAATATACTGTCTGGGAGCAAGCGATCGCCGACTGGACTACGAAACAAAAGCTAATTAATCCAAATTGGGGTGTCAGCTATTCGGAACCACCAACTGAATACGATACTCCCGATAGTCTGGCGCTTATCCCAACCGTGCAAGTGATGTCGCCTGCACCCAGCTCTACAATAAGTACTCGCGATCTCACTATCACTATCCAAGCGAATGCGCCTCGAGGAGTTACCAAAGTGAGTTATGCAATCGATGGCAATAGTATTGGAGAAAATCAAAATCCACCATTCAATCTCAATTATTTCGCTTCGGGACTAGCAAATGGTCCGCACATTCTTACAGTGACTGCCGAAGATGACCAAGCGAATCGTCGGATTGTCAGTGTCCCATTCGTTCTCTTGGCCCCATAACAGAAAACCGCTGGCATCGCGCCAACGGTTTTCTTGATAAAAAAATAGGGAGTGAAGGATGTTGATTGGTCCTTCACTCCCCAGAGGTGGTGTGTGTACTAGCGCGGCGATGAGGCGCGACGGAGGATCACGGTCCTCCCACCAACGTCGTGGCGACGCTCGACCGGCTTCGCCGGCCGCGGCGTGATCTCCTCCTCGAGGAGCTCCCACGCGCGCTGCTCGAGCGCGACCTGGTTCTTGGCCTCGGACTGGGCGATTGCCTCGTTCTTGAGGATGTTCGCCTGGGTCTGGGCCGGGCAGGCCGGGTTCGACTTGACCCGCTCATTGCGGATCTTCTCCTGCCTCCGCTCGGCACGGAACTTGGGGTTCCGGCGGAGCAGGTCGGAGAGTTTCTGAGTCTGATTCAAGATGGCCATAGGCCTCCTTGGTGGTTGGTGTGGTGTTCGAGAGGAAATCCGCCCGAGGAGCGTCGAAACACACGGTTTCGGCAGTCCTCTAGAGAGGTTTCAACCTCAAATCACGACATATTAAGATATCATATTTGGGCTCTTTTGTCAAGTGTGTCTGGGGGTAGAAGGCTTGACAAAAGGGCTTTTTTGTGCTATACTAATTTGTTGGTTCTTTAGAATAAAATAGGCTAAAAATAGCCAATTTCCCAGCTTTCTTTTTGTC
>CAYNXQ010000086.1:0-3583 GCA_964401185.1 uncultured Gammaproteobacteria bacterium
AATATTGAGCTTCGGACCAACCACAATCACGCTGCGGCCAGAATAGTCCACGCGCTTGCCGAGCAGGTTTTGGCGGAAACGACCCTGCTTGCCTTTCAAAATATCGGCCAAGGATCGCAGCTGGCGTTTCTGACCAGTCGAAGCAGTCACGGTCTTGGCAGCGCGCGTGTTGTTGTCGATAGGAGCATCCACCGCTTCCTGAAGCATGCGCTTCTCATTGCGGCAAATAACTTCTGGCGCATTGAGATCGAGCAGTCGGCGCAGACGATTGTTGCGATTGATCACGCGGCGATAGAGATCATTCAAATCACTGGTGGCGAATCGTCCACCATCGAGCGCCACCATCGGACGCAAATCTGGCGGGATCACCGGGATCGCGATCATGATCATCCATTCTGGACGAATATCATTTTTGGCAAAACTCTTGAGCAGTTTGATGCGGCGAACCAGGCGATCATGCTTGGCGCCCTTGCTCTTCTTCACTTCGGCTTCCAGACGATTGATGGTTTCGGGCACATTGAGCTCGGCCAAGAGCGCGCGAATGGCGCCAGCGCCAATATCAGCATCAAACAAATGGCCATAGCGCAGGGCCAATTCCTGATACGCATTCTCAGAGACAATATTCATGGGTACGAGCGACTTGAGTTCGGTTTCGGCAGACGAGAAATCTTCGTCGAGCGCCAGATTCTTCTCGTCGCGTTCATTGGCCAGAGCATCGAGCGCCTTTTGATTGGCGTTACTCTCTCGGGCAGCTTCAAATTTCTTGTTGTATTCATTTTCAATCTGCTTCTTTTTGGATTTGTATTCGCTCTTCAAGAGTTCATGCGTTTGTTTCTTGCCAACTTCATCGACGCGAGTGATGATGAACGAAGCAAAATAAATGACCTTTTCAAGTGATTGAATCGAGAGATCAAGCACCAGACCGATCTTGGATGGAATCGAGCGCAGGAACCAAATGTGCGTGACCGGAGCCGACAGTTCGATATGCCCCATGCGTTCGCGGCGCACCAGCGAATTGGTTACCTCCACGCCGCACTTGTCACAGACAATGCCCTTGTAGCGGATCTTTTTGTATTTGCCGCAATAACATTCCCAATCCTTAGTTGGCCCAAAAATTTCTTCGGCAAACAGACCGCCTTTTTCTGGCTTCTGAGTGCGGTAGTTGATGGTTTCCGGCTTGGAGACTTCTCCGTGCGACCACTTGCGGATGACTTCTGGAGAAGCAACGCGCAAAGACATGGCATCGAATTCCAGGGGACGAGAGACTTCGCGATTATTCATATTCATATGATTCAAGGTGAAGAGTGGAGATTAGAAGCGATCTCCCTGACGTTCGTCCTCCTGCATGGCTTCGACTTTTTGTTTTTCTGCCATGAGTTCTTCGGCGGAACGATAATTGCCTGATTTATCTTTGCCCAGAAGCGTGACATCGAGTCCAAGACCTTTCAGTTCGCGCACCAAAACATTGAACGATTCTGGCACATTCACTTTGGTAATCTTTTCACCCTTAATAATTGCTTCATAGGCTTTGGAACGACCCGGCACATCATCGGATTTGATCGTCAAAATTTCCTGCAATGTGTGAGCAGCGCCGTACGCCTGGATGGCCCAGACTTCCATTTCTCCGAAACGCTGGCCGCCGAATTGGGCCTTGCCGCCGAGCGGTTGCTGGGTGATGAGACTGTAAGAACCGATCGAGCGCTGATGGATCTTGTCTTCCACCATGTGGTTCAGCTTCATCATATAGTTGTAGCCCACCGTGGTCTTGTGATCAAATGGTTCGCCAGTGCGGCCATCGAGCATCTGCATCTGTCCATCTACTGGGAAGCCAGCTTTCTGCAATTCTTCTTTGATCTGCTCTTCGGTAATGCCGTTCAAGACCGGGGTCGCGGCGCGATAGCCCAGCGCGTTGGCAGCCAAACCCAAGTGTGTCTCGAGCAGCTGTCCCAGGTTCATACGAGAAATAACCCCGAGTGGCGAGAGAATGATATCAACTGGCGTTCCATCGTCGAGGAATGGCATGTCTTCCACTGGCACAACACGGGAAATCACACCCTTGTTGCCATGGCGGCCGGCCATTTTGTCGCCAACCTGCAATTTGCGCATATCAGCCACCGTGACCTGTACCTGTTTGATCACGCCTGGCTGGAGCTTGTCGCCTTCTTCGGCAGAAAATACTTTGATATCGATCACTTTGCCATGTTCGCCATGTTCCAGATACAACGATGAATCGCGGACATCGCGGGCTTTCTCACCAAAAATGGCGCGGAGCAAGCGCTCTTCGGCCGACAGTTCGGTCTCCCCTTTTGGCGTAATCTTGCCGACCAGGATATCACCGGAATGAACTTCGGCGCCGATACGGACCACGCCTTCGGAATCCAGATGCTTCAATTTTTCTTCGCTCACGTTCGGGATATCAGCCGTTACGACTTCTGGCCCAAGCTTGGTTTCGCGGACATCGGTCGTGTAGTCCTCGATATGAATAGAAGAAAATTTGTCTTTTTGGACGAGACGTTCGGAAATAATGATGGCGTCTTCGTAGTTGTAGCCATCCCAGACCATGTAGGCGACAAGCACATTTTGTCCCAGAGCCAATTCGGCATTTTGCATTGATGGCCCATCGCACAGTGGATCACCTTTCTTGACTTTTTGATTGATGGTCACAATCGGCCGCTGACTAATACAGCTGGACGCATTGGAGCGAACAAATTTGTTGAGATTGTACGTGTGGACTTTGCCTTTTTTAGTCGTAAGTTCAATCATGTGCCCATTCACCGCGGTGATTTCACCATCTTCTGGGGCAAATTCGACATAGCCGCTGTTCTTGGCAGCTTCGCGTTCGACACCAGTACCAACGAGCGGCGCGTCCGGAGTAATGCACGGCACGCTCTGACGCTGCATGTTCGTACCCATCAGGGCGCGTGTAGCATCGTCGTGTTCCAAAAATGGAATAAGGGATGTGGCAATGCTCAAGATCTGATTGGAAGAAACATCGAGATATTCAATCAGTTCCACATCAACCACGCCTGGCTCGCCATGGATGCGGGCGGGCACCCGACCCGGGA
The DNA here is from genome assembly GCA_964401185.1 of uncultured Gammaproteobacteria bacterium. Lineage (GTDB taxonomy): Bacteria > Patescibacteriota > Patescibacteriia > Magasanikbacterales > UBA922 > JAHFIC01. Next base: position 3,066 of record CAYNXQ010000086.1, read on the forward strand.
GAAGTACGCCAAATTCGTCCATTGGCGTGTTGGCGCTGGCGGTCGTGGCTCGTTCTTCTTCAAATGAATTGAGATGTACCACTTCGCTCGTCACGCGCGATCGAACAGCAATCGTGTTCAGATCTTTCTTCTCTTCCAATCGCTTGGCTACTTCGGCCGTAATTTTTTCTCCTGCAGTCACAATCCCAGCCACGTCCACACGGGCAACTTCGCCTTCGGTAAAACGGGCTTGATTGGGAACCTCGCGGACCACGCGGCGATAGGGCGTTTCAAGAAAACCAAATTGATTTACGCGCGCATAACTCGACAAGTGGCCAACGAGACCGATATTCGGACCTTCTGGAGTGGCGATCGGACAGATGCGGCCATAGTGAGTGGTGTGCACATCGCGAACTTCGAATCCAGCGCGATCGCGCGACAAACCTCCTGGACCAAGCGCTGATACACGGCGCTTGTGCTCGAGTTCGGCCAAAGGATTGATCTGATCCATGAACTGCGAGAGCTGCGAACTCATGAAA
>CAYNXQ010000087.1:0-3551 GCA_964401185.1 uncultured Gammaproteobacteria bacterium
CAGACTTGAGCTTCATCCAAAAAAAGTTACGATACGGAAGTTTGCGCATGGTATTGATTTTGTTGGCTACGTATTACGCCCTCACTATCGTATTTTGCGTACGAAGACTAAACGAAGAATATTTCATTCAATGCGCAAGCGCATGGTAGAAAATATGCAGGACGAAAAATTTCGGCAAGTATTTCAGTCATATCTTGGTATTCTCAGTCACGGCAAAAATTATACGATACGGAGTAATTTGTTGGAAGAAGTACGAAGAAAATTAAAATTGGTATGAGGTATCATTGATTTAGAGGGCTTGACAATCTCGGACAAATCCGGTACGATAAGGGCTCTATACATTCTCTATGAATAGCCACGAACTCATCACATTCGTCCATTCAGCCCGAGCTGCTGGCGAATCGTACGAAGCGATTGCCGAACGCTTGGGCCAGTCTGGCTGGCGTATGGCCGATATCTTGCCGGCCTTGACCTCGAACGAACCAGCTCTGCCCAAAGTTCCGGAGTCAGCGCACAAAGGGTACGCCATTCAGGCCGACAACGTCACCAAATCATTTGGCACTGTCGCAGCTTTGAAAGGGGTAAGTATTCGCGTGCCGTATGGCAAAGTATTTGGTTTGCTTGGCCCAAACGGCGCTGGCAAAACCACTCTGGTTCGCATCTTGACTACGCTCCTCAATCATGATGGCGGCACAGTGACGGTCGGCGGATTTGATGTGCGCCACGAGGCCAACAGTGTCCGTGGAGCCGTTGGGCTTACTGGCCAGTATGCCGCTACCGATGAATATCTCACTGGTCGAGAAAATTTGGAATTGGTGGGACGCCTGTATCACCTGGACAAAGAAACGATTCGCAAGCGCACGGATGAACTGCTCGAGAAATTTGGTTTGACCGATGCGGCTGATCGCCCTGCCAAGACCTACTCGGGCGGTATGCGACGCCGACTTGATTTGGCTATGAGTCTGTTCAATCGTCCCAAGATTCTTTTTCTTGATGAGCCAACCACCGGACTTGATCCTCAGAGCCGTATTGCGCTGTGGCAGATTATCAAGGAATTGGTGGCCGATGGCACGACCGTGCTTCTCACCACGCAGTATCTGGAAGAAGCGGATCATCTGGCCGATCGGATTGTGGTGATCAATCATGGACAAATTATTGCCGAAGGCACATCGCGCGAACTGAAATCAAAGATCGGCGGTGATGTTTTGGAAGTGCATGCCAGCACGCCAACTGACGTCGATCGGATCGTCGCCCTCTTGCGTCATCTGGCCAAAGAAGCGCCGCATGTCCAGCCGGAACTCGGCATGGTGAGTATCCCAACCGTGCAAGGGCCGAGCAGTCTTGTCGAAGCGGTCCGATTGCTGGATAAAGAAAAAATTGGCATTGCCGATATCATGCTGCGCCGACCCACGCTCGATGATGTCTTCTTGTCTTTGACTGGCCACACCGAAGCGGTGGGGAGCGAGGTCAATTTCTTTTCTTCTCGATAATTTGCTCCTATGAATGTGTTTCTCTCTTTGCGCAATTTGGTGAGCGATGTCATCACGATCACGCGCCGCAATTTGATTCGCTACATGCGCCTGCCCCAGCTCGTGGTTTTTTCCACGATTCAGCCGGTGATGTTTTTGCTTCTCTTCACCTTTGTGTTTGGCGGCGCGATCCAGAACAATTTTCGCCAATATATTTCTTTCCTTCTGCCTGGCATTATCGTACAGACGGTGCTCTTTGGTTCGATGCAGACAGGCATTAGTCTGGCCGAAGATATGGCTCGCGGCATGATTGATCGTTTTCGCTCGCTCCCTATGGCGCGTTCGGCGATTTTGGCTGGCCGCACCCTGACCGATGCGGTGCGCAATACGTTCGTCATCACGCTTATGACCATCGTCGGCATGTTGATCGGATTCCGCATCGAGCACGGGGTATTTCGCTTCCTGTGCGCGATCGCTTTGACTGTGTTTTTCGGCTTTGCTTTCTCCTGGATCTCGGCCACGATCGGACTTCTCGTCAAAGATGTGGAGACCGCACAGGTGGCAGGATTTATCTGGGTATTTCCACTTGCCTTTGCCAGTTCGATCTTTGTTCCAGTCGACACCATGCCCAGCTGGCTGCAGGCATTTGCCAAACATACGCCGATCACGGCTGTGGTAAATACCGTACGCGCATTGGCGCTTGGTCAGGACCTGGGTACCTGGCCCTGGCAAGCACTGGCCTGGATTTTTGGACTCTTGATTATCTTTGTCCCATTGGCAGTCCAGAGTTACCGCAAACGAAGCTAATACTCTCTTCGCACAGAAAACTCTCCTTCGACGATGTTCAGGAGAGTTTTTTTGACCAAACGTTTTTTTTCTGGTTCAATAACGATGCGCCGACGTGGTGAAATTGGTATACACGCGTGCCTTAGGAGCACGTACCTTCGGGTGTGAGAGTTCGAGTCTCTCCGTCGGCACAAAGTGCTAGGAGGGTTCCCTGCCCGCCATCAGGCTATGCCTTCAGGCATTGCAGGCGGGGACCCCCTTCCCCGGCACCATTTATTTTTATTGCTTGTCTTTATGAAACAGCGTTGGCTGATCGTGGGCGTGGTCGTATTGGCAGTCGCTTTGGTGTTTGGTGGCGTGAGAAAATCTTTGGCCAATGATCACAGCGATGGTCCGCAGAGAAAAATTGTGGTGTTCGATGATACAGTCTCTGATTCTGCCAGCGAAGATGATCTTTTGGATGCTGTCGGTGGCGTGAAAATAAAATCACTTCATTTGATTCACGGCGCAGCTGTAGTTTTGCCTGATCAGGCAGCCGCAGAAGCCTTGAGAAATCAGCCGGGGATTTTGCGCATTGACGATGATGCCGAAGTCTTCGCTTCTGGCAAGCCAGGACCATCCACTCCGCCAGCTCAGGTAACGCCGTGGGGAATTGCGGAGGTGAACGCTCCCACAGCTTGGGCAACGACGACCGGACAGGGTATTGCCGTAGGCATTATCGACACCGGCATTGATCTGGCGCATCCGGATCTCGCGGCCCATATCAAAGGCGGCTACAATGCGATTGACCCAACTGCATCGGCAGCCGATGACAATGGTCATGGCACGCATGTGGCAGGGATTGTCGGCGCCATCAACAATACGATCGGTGTGGTCGGAGTTGGACCAGGAGTTGATCTGTATGCGATCAAAGTGCTCAATCGTCGCGGTACGGGCTATATCTCGGACATTATCACTGGACTAGATTGGGCAGTGGCGCACCACATGCAGGTAGTGAACATGAGTTTGGGTTCTTCTTCGGACGTGCAATCATTTCACGATGCCATTGTTGCGGCGCGCAATGCCGGTGTTGTCGAGGTTGCTGCTGCCGGCAATAGCGGTGGCGCAGTGGAATACCCAGGCGCATATCCCGAGGTGATTGCAGTGTCGGCAGTAGATAATACCAATACGATTGCCAGCTGGTCGTCGCGCGGACCACAGGTGGCGCTCACTGCTCCGGGCGTTTCGATTTTTTCCACTTACAAAGGCAGCTCCTATCAGACGTTGAGCGGCACATCGATGGCAGCGCCGCATGTG
>CAYNXQ010000088.1:0-3548 GCA_964401185.1 uncultured Gammaproteobacteria bacterium
TCGGCGACGGCTGTCACCCCGACCGCGACACCGGCGGTGCCATCGGCCGAGCGGAAATATGCTGTAGCAAGATTGTCGAAGTATTGATTCTGCCAAGTGGCAACTTTTGTTGAATCTACTGAAGGATCCCCAGAACCATTCACTTTTCCACCCACCTTGGTCGAAGCTAAACAGTATGACTGACCGTAATTGGCACCAGCAACTTTGGCATCCTGACTCGGATCGTAGCCTGCAGACACAAAACTATTGAAAATATCGAGTGTCGAGGCCGAGATATCAATGGGTAGCCAGGTGAGACATGCATATTGCTGTTCAACACCAGCCTGTGCTTGTCCATTGATTGGATGGCTATAATCTGGCTCCAGACAAAAACCCTTGAGTCCAACATGTGTTTCATCTTTGGCTTTGGGAGTGCATGTTCCATTGTTTGGCGCCAGGTTGCCGTTCGCATCTTTTGGAGGATTGGGGTCAGCGCATTGCACAGTCCCAGAATCCGGAACACAGGGCTGACCATCGAGGGCTCCACCAGTACAAATACCAGGTGGAATCTCTGCTCCAATATTTGTTTGTGTTGGCCAATAGTCTGCCAGACCACCGTAGGTCACCTTGCGATAATTACAGGAACAGTCACTGCCCGTCTGAGTCACCTTGCCATCAGTACTTATCGTATAGGTTGGCTGGCAAACGTTGGCATTCTGGAAAAGCGGGGTCCGATCTTTCAAGAGATTATGACTAAATGGTGTGCCTTCTGATGGTACATATTTTTTCACATTACTCGTTTCATCGATCTTCGTGGCGACAGTAGTCGGAAATGGACTGTCTGATTCTGGGAAAGCCTTGCACGATCCACCCTGATAGAATCCAATCAACGTTCGCAAATCAGTGGCCGAGATCGTATCACGCGCGCCAGCGCCTTTCTTGGGTGCATCAGCTGGGAAGAATCCGGAGACGGGCAGCAAACATTGCTGGGCATAGCATCGCCCGCCAGAGAGTGGTCCGCAGGCCTGCCAATTGGTATTCAACGCCCCGCCCGCTACTGGTTTGCAATCCGGAGCAGCCGTAGAGAGTGGGTAAGAAACATATTTGCTCGCCTGGAGATCCGCAAGTGATGGAAAATCCGACAAATCAAACGCATTGTACTGCATGTCGCCAATTTGATATTTGTTGAAGAGTGAGTAACCTGAGTACTCCACGCCTTGCCACGAAACATCACGATTGATATAGGCAGTTTGAGTCAATTGGGTAAATGGAGTCGAGCCATTGGGCACCCAGTGAGTGCAGGCTCCTCCTGTACTATCCGCTGCATCACAAAGTTTGTATGACTGGCACAATGTGCGCACACGGCCATCGGGATCGGTCTGGGTCACCGAACTTTGGCAAGCCAGCCAGGCGCCGCAGGTACGGTCGCGGTCCACTTTCAATACCAGATTGGTGTCATTGTTTTGAGCATTGCTATCGCCAACCGGAGAAACTGGAGAAAATGGCGGCGTAGCATTTTGGCTATTGGCATAGGTAATCTTGGTACTCCAGAATTTGTTTGGATTTTCAGTCTGATCAAGCAGAATGCAGCCACCAGTCAAACTCACCTGTCCATTGCAGGCCTGGGCGCGCGTCTGAATCTTGTCGTTCATGAGCACGTCGTAGGCATGACCATTGGGATAGAGATTGGAAGTATCAGAAGGGTCCACGAGCTCGGTGCAGCTGTTGGCATCCGCTGGGCACACACCCACAGCCCCGGTATATCCTGGATCTTTGTTGGAATGAATATCATAAACCAAGCCATCGGTCGTACGGCGAATAAAGCTGCCGTAACAGGCCACTGGAGTGCTAGGGTCGCAGGTATTGCCAGCGCCGCAATCGGTATTGGATTGACACAACAGGCGGCTATCCTGACTGCAAACACCCACGCCATCGCGATACCAGCCATTGTAAGTCTCGCTCGATCCTGCTTTTTGCACATTCGTGCGATACGAACAGGTGCCTGCCCCAGTGACACTCGGATCTTTGAAATAGGTTACAACACCGCCAGCCGAATACTGCATACAACCCAACTCTTCTTGACGGCAGAGTGTGCCCGATTGTCCTTGGGCGCCAAAATAATCAGCTGGGTTGTTTTGGATGTAAGCATCGGTAAAGTGATAACCAGCAGCATCGGTTCGTGGCAAAACTTTTTCTTCTGCCCCCACCTTCATACAGCCAATCTCGCGATCATGACACTGATATTGTGGTTGGTTGGCCAAAAATATCGGCGCATTGTTTGGTGTATCGGCTGGGAAGACTTGCGTGGAAGGCACAACCGAAGCCCCGGATGGCAAATTACCATCTGGCAAGACCACTTTTTGTTCGATATAACAGGTATGTCCGCCAGTGGCAACCGTACAAGTGTAATCTACCGGACTTGCGCCAGCAGTAACAGTAAATTTGCAATTGGCTGGACCAATCTGACCCACCGGAAGCGTGCACAGCAGATGATAGGCCTGGGCAAATTCTCCCCCATCGCCCAATGTGTTGTGGGTGTCGTAGACAGGGCTGCACCCGACTGCTTTTTCTCGGCACAAGGCCTGAAAACCGGTCGTGAATACCGACTGATTAGCGCTATTCTTGTACTCCATACAGCCAAGGGCTGCGCCGGGGAACCCATCATTTGGATTACTATCGCACACCAATGGCACGTCATACCCCTCGGTGGTCTTCCACGAATCCTTGACCAAAGAGACTTGATCCTGCAATCCTGTCATATGGACATAATCCAGGAAGTACGGCGCAACACTGCCACCACGCGTAGCCGATCGTTCAAATACCAGACGCACAGGCAAACTCCCATCCCCGGTAAACTGGGCTGGGCCAACCGAATACTGTTGCCAGTCTGCGCCAATCGTCTCTTGTGTTTTGGTCTTGGAGGCAGGATCAAAGGTAAGCCGACCAACTTCGTTGGTAGCGCCAGTGGCAGGATCATCTTGTTCAAAATATATCGCCAAATTCTCGACCACATTGGATCGCGCCCAGAATGTGAGCTGATAAGAAATCCCGGTCTTTAGTGTTCCAGCAGACAGTGTCCGAGCCCCTTTGGCAACATCCAGATAGAGCGAATGCTCGCCTACTTTCAACGCTTCACTGCTGATGCGCACATTGGCAGAACCTGGCGGTACAGAATCCCAACCAGCTTTGGCAGCCAGGAGTGCGGCTGCATCGGTACCAGCTGGCTCAAAAGTTTCATCAACCACAACTTGAACATTGTTGCCCGTATTGCCGACGTACACACGACACCCATTGGCAGTCGCTGGACAGGAGTTTGCCTCGCCTGGCGCCGAGATGGTCTGATAAATACACGCGTTATTTTTGTAGACGCCACCTTGCATACAGCGAGCACAGGTGCGAGCCGCTGGATCCCACAGTCCGCCTTTGCCAGAACAACTGGTCGCATCGGTAAGATTGCTGTCGGTATAAAATGAAGGTGTTGTCTTGCGGATTTCGTGGCAGGCATCGGATACAGTGACCAGATGATCGAGCAAACGATAATACACATGGCCAGCACTGTCGTAGAGCGC
>CAYNXQ010000089.1:0-3475 GCA_964401185.1 uncultured Gammaproteobacteria bacterium
TTGATCTTTCTGGGGCGAATCGATCGCGATCGATTCGCCCCTCTTTTTTTTGACAAATTCCTTCTCAATCACTACACTAACCACGGTTGTCAAACAACCAGAAGGAGAAAATTGTGAAAAAGAAGAGTCGATCACAAGCCGAGTTGGATGCGGGCAAACAGGCATTGGAAAACCTGATGACCTTGATGCCACAAGATCTGGCACGGCAATTTGTACAAAAAGTGCTTGCACGAACCGAGGAGCAATTAAAAAAAGACAATCCCGTATTTTTGCCTGATGGAGTTTCGGAAGAAGAGCTAAAAGATTTGCCAGAGGAACTCCAGCAAGGGCTCCGTAGTCTGGCTAATACATCGTACAATGATCTACCCGAGCTGCCACCAGAAGAAAAACAGGAAATGGAAGAAACCATGCTGAATGAAGTGTGTTGGGGGCTGGTGTGTAGTTGGATAAACATCCTTCACATTGCTCGCAAAGACACTCCAGATACCGAACCCACACCTCTGACCGACGATCTTTTGCCAAAAATGACTGTACCTGAGTCATTTTTCCAGATGAGCCGATTGTCAAATTGGCAGGATTGTCTCGGATATGCGGTCATACAGAATGGATTGACAAAGGAACAAGCACTGCAAATCTACGCGGGATTTGTTGCCAATGTCCGACCACTCATCGAAGCGATGCCTACAAGCTACTCGCCAGTTCCAGAAATTACCATCTGCAAGGATGTCAATGGATATTTTCTGCCGGCAGAGGAAAAATTGCTTGCCAGTTCCACCAAATAACCCAAGTCGAGATGCTCCAATCCAGCATCTCTTTTTATACCAAAACGTCCCGATCAAGTCGGGACGTTTTTTGAAGCAATATTTTTAGGCTTTGTTTGGCTTGCCACCTTTGGCATCTTGAGCAGCCTGGAAACCAGTACCAACTGGAATCAAACGGCCGATGATCACATTTTCTTTCAATCCATCAAGATGATCGATCTTGCCAGTAATAGCGGCGTTGATCAGGACACGAGCAGTCTCTTGGAACGATGCCGCCGAGAGGAAGCTCTGGGTCGAGAGCGATACCTTGCTGATGCCGAGGAACAATTCGCGACCAGCGGCTTCATGTTTGCCAGCTTTTTTGGCTTCATCATTGGCGATAAGCAATTGTGATTTTTCCACTACTTCGCCAGGCAGAAGATCTGTATCTCCTGGATCTTCGATGTACACACGGCTAAACATCTGTTTGATGATGGTCTCGATATGCTTGTCATTCAAGCGCTGACCCTGCGAAGCATAGATCTCCTGAATCTCCGAGAGAATATAACGCTGCACAGCATCGCGACCCTTGAGTTCAAAGAGCTCCTGCAAGTTGACACTGCCTTCGGTCAGCTGATCACCCTTTTCCACCACGTCGCCATCCTTGACCCAGATCTTGTATCCGAGCGGAATCACATACTCTTTGGTATGCTTGCCATCGAAAGTAAGAACAAGGTGCTTGTCGTCGCGACGTACGACGCCAGCATAGGTAGCCGGGACGTCTTCGCCGGTCAGGCCGCACACGATGAGGACATCACCCTCTTTCACTGTCTGACCTTCTTCTACTTTCACTTCGTCTTCGGCCTTGATGCGAATTCGCACTTCGTCTTGTCCTTCAAATGAAACTTGAATAATTTTTTGACCGCGATTGCCCTCGAAGATTTTGCGGCCAGTTGGTCCGGTAATCACTTTGCCATCGGCATCCTGAATCTTGATCGTGCCTTGGACCTCGGACAAAATGGCCTTGCGTTTGGGCATGCGGGCTTCGAACAATTCTTCTACGCGTGGCAACCCCTGGGTAATATCGCCGCCACCGGCCACACCACCGAGGTGAAATGTACGCATGGTCAGCTGGGTGCCTGGTTCACCGATCGATTGCGCGGCAATGATTCCGACGGCCACACCCTTCTTCACGACTTGATTGTTGCTCAAATCCTGACCATAGCATTTCACGCATACGCCCTTGAAGAGCTTGCACTGCAGGATCGATCGCACATGGACCGATTCCAATTTGGCTTCTTCAATGGCGCGAGCAGCTGCTTCGTCAATCATTTCACCGGCATGCACTAGAGTCTTGCGTCCCACTTTGACATCTTCCAGTACAAATCGGCCGCGAACGCGTTCGGACAACTTTTCTCCCATCTGTTCGGATTGTTCTTTGGTAAAGATTTCACCAGTCGTGTCGTCGCAATCTTCTTCGACCGTTACCACATCTTGGGCCACATCCACCAGACGGCGCGTCAAATATCCGGCATTGGCGGTACGCAAGGCGGTATCGGAAAGACCTTTGCGGGTCCCGTGACTGGAGATAAAGAATTCCAAGACATCGAATCCTTCCTTGAAGTTGCCTTTCACCGGCAGTTCGATAATCTCACCGCTTGGCGAGGCCACGAGCCCCTTCATCCCGATCACCTGGCCCAATTGCGCCCAGGATCCACGAGCGCCCGAATCAATCATGGCAAAGACCGAGGCGTCTTTGTCCAGCCCCTTCTTGCTCTGACCAACTACTTTTTCTTTTACATCAGTCCAGATCTCGAGCACTTTGGCATGACGTTCCGAATCAGTCAGCAACCCTTCGTGATATTGTTCTTCGACGAGCTGGACTTGCGTGTCGCCGTCAATGAGCATGCCTTTCTTTTCTTTGATATAGCCGAAGTTGTCCATGCCAAGCGAGTAGCCGGAGGTCGTGACATACTTGAATCCGAGACGCTTCATGTCATCGAGCACAAAGGCCGTCTTTTCCTGACCGTAGAACTCCAAGAGAAGCGAGATGATTTGTCCGAGATGCTTCTTGGTAATGGCTTCGTTGTAGTAGGGCAATTTTTCCGGCAGAATTTCATTGAAGAAAATGCGGCCGATCGATGTCTCTACCAGATGAGAGGTGCCTTCGGGAAATTTGCTCATATCATCGAATCGCACTTTGATGCGCTCTTTGAGCGTGATGCGGCGACTCTTGTAAGCAAATTTGGCTTCGGTAATATTGGCGAAGTACTTCTTGCTCTCGACCGTATCATCTTCGCGGTATTTGGTGAGGTAATAACAACCAAGGGCAATGTCTTGCTGTGGCGTAGTCACTGGAGAACCGGTCGCTGGCTTCAAGATATTTTTTTCCGAGGCCATCAATTCTTCGGCTTCCCATTTGGCTTCTTCTGTCAAGGGAACGTGCACGGCCATCTGATCGCCGTCGAAGTCGGCGTTGAAGGCGGCGCAGACCAGCGGGTGCAGATGAATGGCCTTGCCTTCCACCAGGAGCGGGCGGAATGCCTGAATACCCAGACGGTGGAGGGTTGGAGCGCGGTTCAAGAGCACGCGCGTCTTTTTGGTGATCTCTTCCAAAATATCCCAGACTTCCGGCGCATTGGATTCGATAAACCGAGCAGCGCTGCGGACATTGTAGGCCAATTCGCGCTTGATAATCTCGGACATGACGAATGGCTTGAATAGTTCCAAGGCCA
>CAYNXQ010000090.1:0-3437 GCA_964401185.1 uncultured Gammaproteobacteria bacterium
AATAGCCAGACAGGAATTGGCCTGCCTACTGTTCCAAACAAGCCATTCAAGCTGGGGTTGGATCTTCAGGGTGGTACCGAACTTGCCTACCAAGCAGACGTGAGCAATATTCCGGTGACCGATCGCGGCAACGCGGTAGAGGGTGTGCGTGATGTGATCGAACGCCGCGTCAATGGTTTGGGAATTGGCGAACCAAACATCGAAACATCCAAAGTGGGTGAAGATTATCGTATCAATGTGGAATTGCCAGGCGTGACCGATGTGAAGACTGCAATTGCCATGATTGGCGAGACGCCGACACTGGAATTCAAGGAACAAGATACCACGCCGCCACGCGCATTGACTCTAGAAGAAAAAACGCAATTGGACCGCGACAATGCTGCTGCAAAAGTAAAAGCCGATGGACTCTTGAAACAAGTTTTGGGTGGCGGTGATTTTGCTGCGCTGGCCAAAGCGAATTCCGATGATGCCGCAAGCAAGACCAATGGTGGTTATATGGGGTACGTAGACATCAACAATCTCTACCACGAGATTTATCTCTGGGCAGCCAAGGTCAAAATTGGAGATATCTCGACAACCCTGATCAAGACTGTTGACGGTTACAATATCGTGAAACGCGGCAACGAACGCGATGGGGCAGTGCAGGATCGCGCTAGCCATATTTTGATCTGCTATCTTGGGGTGCAAGGCTGTAGCGCCACGATGACCAAAGATGAAGCCAAGCAAAAAGCCGAAGAACTCTATCAGAAAGCTACTGCCGACAACTTTGCGACTCTGGCCAAAGAGAATTCGACTGATCCCGGAACAAAAGATAAGGGTGGTGATTTGGGATATTTCCCAAAGGGAGCTATGGTTGCACCATTTGATGCCGCAGTATTTGCAGCCAAAGTTGGGACGATTGTTGGTCCAGTCGAGACGCAATTTGGTTTTCACATTATTTACAAAACAGGCGAACAGACGCCAAAAGAATATGAAATCTCTCGCATCCTAGCGCGCACCAAAACTGCTAGTGATATTGTGCCGCCAAAGCAAAACTGGAAGTCAACTGGGCTCTCTGGCAAGCAGCTAACGCGAGCCGAAGTCGTGACTGATCCACAGACTGGAGCTGTACAGGTTTCACTCCAATTTGACAGTGAAGGAACCAAGCTGTTCAAGGATATTACGACACGCAATGTCGGCAAGCCAGTGGCCATCTTCCTCGATGGCAATCCAATTAGTATCCCAACGGTGAATCAACCAATTCCCGATGGCCGGGCAGTCATCACCGGGCAATATACCTTGTCCGATGCGCGATTGCTTGCGCAACGACTGAATGCCGGTGCGCTGCCAGTGCCAGTGGAACTGATCTCCCAGCAGAGCCTCGGCGCATCGCTTGGCGAAGCATCGCTGGCTCAGAGCGTGAAGGCGGGGATTATCGGCGTGCTGCTGGTGATGCTGTTCATGATCGGCTATTACCGATTGCCGGGCGTGATTTCGGCATTGGCCTTGACGCTTTATATCAGTGTTACGCTTACGATTTTCAAGTTGTTTGGGATTACACTCTCATTGGCCGGGATCGCCGGGTTTATCATGTCGATAGGTCTGGCAGTCGATGCCAATGTGCTCATCTTCGAGCGAACCAAAGAGGAACTCAAGGCCGAAAAAAGTTTGCGTACGGCAGTGGAAGAAGGCTTCCTCCGCGCCTGGCCATCGATTCGCGACAGCAATGTCTCCACCTTGATCACCGCTCTCATTTTGATCTGGTTTGGTTCGAGCTTTGTCAAAGGTTTCGCGGTTACTTTGGCATTCGGCGTGCTCGTCAGCATGTTCTCGGCAATTACCGTCAGTCGCGTTCTCTTGCGATTTGTCGTTCCCTGGTTTTCCGAATTTGGTAATTGGCTATTCCTCGGCGCCAAGAAAAAAGTAACTCCTCTCTCCAAATAATATGATCGACTTGGTGAAATACAAATGGATTCCGTTTCTTTTTTCCGGCATTCTCTTTACGGCCAGCGTGATTTTGCTGATCGTCTATGGACTCAAGCCGGGGATTGATTTTACTGGCGGATCGCTGGTAGAGGTTTCTTTTGCGCATACGCGACCAAGTGTTGCGGCAGTGGAGACATCACTCACCCCATTGCACCTGGGCACTGTAGTAGTCCAGCCAACAGGCGATTCAAATATGGTCTTGCGTTTGCGCTATATCTCTCCAGAAGAGCATGAACAGATTTTGTCAGCGCTCCGAACGAGTTTTTCTTCTGCGTCCAGCTCGGCTCCGGCCAAACCAGTAGGCACACAATCAGCTTCTTCTACTGTGGGTGGAGCGGCTCCAGATGTGCTGGAACAGCGGATTGAAACGATTGGCCCGGCGATTTCCTCCACGCTGCGCAGTCGCACGCTTGGAGCGGCTATTGCCGTGATTGTGGCGATTATCGCCTTTATCAGCTATGCCTTTCGCAAAGTGGCCAAACCAGTACCTTCTTGGCGATATGGCGTGGCTGCGGTCGTTGCTCTCATCCACGATGTCACCATCACAGCGGGATTCTTTGCACTCCTCGGTCATTTCTATGGCGTCGAGGTGGATATTCCCTTTGTCGTTGCTCTGCTCACTGTATTCGGCTACTCGGTCAATGATACGATTGTGGTGTTCGATCGTATCCGAGAAAATCTCTTGCGTCATCGCGGCGAGTCATTTCTTACCATGGTCAATGTCGGCGTGAGTCAGACCTATGTTCGGTCGATCAATACCTCGTTTACCGTTATCTTGGTACTCCTGGCGATGTTTCTCTTTGGCGGCGCATCAATTCACTACTTTGTCCTGGCGCTCTTGGTCGGTATCTTCTTCGGTACCTACTCCTCAATTTTTGTGGCAAGCGCTCTCTTGGCTGCCTGGCAAGAATGGGTGGAAAAACGCCGCGCCGCATAATTTCGGTTCAAAGATAAAAGCATCCCATTGTGGGGTGCTTTTTTGTATGCTATACTATTGGTGAGGTTTTAGGTAATAGGGATTAGGGACGAGAAAACAATTTTTTCGCACCCTAACACCTAGTTCCTAACACCTAGTCCCTTTTTCTCAATACTATGACAGACAATTTTATCCGCCACTTCGTTGCCTTTGTGGGCCTTCTCATTTGTGGGCTCATCTACTGGGCTGGATACGTCGCCGGGGTCAATGGTTGGCCGTGGGCAGGACTCACCTTGATTATTGTCTATCCGATCATCTATAGCCTGATCAATGCTGGCCACTAATGCCTATGCAAATCGGACCGCTGTTTATTGATATTGATCAAATCAATTTTTTTCTTTCGACCCAATCTACTGGCCAGTTGATCGGCGATTTGTTGGCGATCGGCGGCTGGTTGGTCTTTTTTTATCTTTTGTTTTTCGTGGGCGCGACCATGTGGGTGCAGTTCAAGGAAAACCAGTTTACCGCCAAATGGAAGTGGGTGCTTCTAGCGATC
>CAYNXQ010000091.1:0-3413 GCA_964401185.1 uncultured Gammaproteobacteria bacterium
GTAATGCTGGAAGTGGCGACAGTCATCGCAATCACTGGGATGGAGCCATGATAGTACTGCTTCATGACGAGCGCTTCTGGCGGCGGGATAAGGATAATCGAATGACTGGTCTTGTCTTTTTCGATGGTCTGAAAAAAAGGCGCAAAAGAAAATACTGGTGAAGTCGCCACGAGCCATGTGCCTGGGACCAGGATTGCCAGGATAAATATGGTTACGAGGATAGTTTGCATGCGCGACTTGAGTAGAGGGCCAAGCCCTTGGGCGAGGAAAAGAAACAGGGCGGGGTAAGCAATCAGCAGGTACTTTGGCACATAGACCCCAAGCATGGCGCTCATGATGATTGGCAGAAGTCCGACCGTGAGAAGAAAAAAAGACAGCAGCCGCGCTCGCGGTTCCTCTCGTGAAGTTCGCATCATTGTGAAGCCGAGCAGGCAGATAGTGGCCAGAGCCACGAGCGTAAAGAGCAGGCTGCCGCTGGTGAATGCGCCAAATCCATCCACGAGCATGTTCATTAGATTGGTATTGCCATATACGCCAGGATCAAAATACCAGGCCGAGCCAAGATGACCATTGAGTTTGCTCAAGATCGCTGGAATGAGCCAGGGACACCAGACCAGTAAAAGTTCAAGATGGGCAAGCGTCCAGCGAATCTGTTTGCGACGGTCTTTCTCGAGAAGAAAGAAAAAAAAGAATTCAATCCCAATGACCACGATCGCCGTCAGATGCGAATAGAGGAGGAGAAACTGAACAAAGAAAAAAATAATCCAGATAGATCGCGATGCTTTGGTCCAGGCGATGCGATAAAAAAGAAAGATGGATGCGATCGTGAGGAGCGTCAGTAAGCTGTAAATTCTGACTTCTGTGCTCATGACCAGGTGAATGGGGGACAAGGCGAGCAAAAGCGCTGCCAAAAAACCGGTACGTATAGAAAATGCTTTTTTTCCTATGATATAGAGGAGCGCAATCGCGGCAACTCCAAAGATCACCGAAGGGAGTCGTGTCCAAAATTCCAGATGCGCCGAGATCGTTGGCAAGTAGAAATGAAGCAGAAAGTATTGCAGCGGCGGATGGGTGTCGATCGCCCAGATACGCACTGTTTCTGCCCAGGTTGGAAGCGCGCTTACGTGAATCGTGTAGAGTTCATCAAACCAGAGCTCGCCGCGCGTGAAGAGAAGAGTGATGCGCAAAGCTGCGCCCAGAATTACGGGAAAAAGCATCGGTAGCCAAGCACGCAAGCGCTGGCGGAGTTCGGCGATCGTCATACGTCTTTTTCATTGGCCTGATGCAGGGCATCGATGATCGGCTGGAGGTCGCCATCGAGAACGACCGGGATATTGTTCCAGCTTTCGTGGATGCGGTGATCAGTGATGCGGTCTTGAGGGAAGTTGTAGGTGCGGATTTTTTCACTGCGGTCGCCCGTGCCGATCTGTTCTCGGCGCTCGGCCTCCACGGCCTCGCGCCTTTTTTGCGCTTCCAGTTCAAACAGGCGCGCGCGCAACACTTCCATGGCTTTCATCCGATTCTGCTGCTGCGATCGCTCATCCTGACACTGCACAATCATTCCTGTGGGAATGTGCACGATGCGGATGGCGCTGTAGGTCGTGTTCACGCTTTGTCCGCCATGACCGCCAGCCATGAACGTGTCGATGCGCAGATCTTTGGGGTCAATGGCAAATTCGGTTTCTTCGATCTCGGGCATCACGGCCACGCTCACAGTCGAGGTATGCACGCGGCCGGCTTTTTCGGTTTCGGGCACGCGCTGCACGCGATGAACCCCGCGTTCAAATTTGAGGTCGCGATACACGTGGTTGCCAGTGACCGAGAAGATAACTTCTTTGTACCCGCCGATGTCGGTGCGATTGGCCGAGATCAGTGCAGATTTCCAGCCGCGGCGCTCGGCGTACTTCATGTACATGCGCAACAGTTCGGCTGCAAACAGCCCGGATTCGTCGCCGCCCGCGCCCGCGCGAATTTCCACAATCACATTCTTTTTGTCCATTGGGTCTACCGATCGAGTGGCCGCCTGGAGCGCATGCTCCAGTACTGTTTTTTTCTGTTGCAAATCATTGCGTTCTTCTTCGGCCAGGGCGCGCATGTCTGGATCGGTCTCGGTATTCAGCATTTCCTCGGCATGAGCCAGGCCAATTTCTGCCTGTTCCAACTCAATTATTTTTTCATACGTTTCGCGCAGATCGGCATAGGCTTGCGACGTCTCTTTCAATTTTTTTTGGTCGTTCAACACAGCTGGCGTTTGCAGAGCCGCTTCCAGGTCAAGGTATTTTTGCTTCAAATCAAGATATTTTTGGTGCATATGATGGGTATTGTATCATGCAGGCAAACAAAAAGCAGACCATAGGGTCGGTCTGCTCTGGTGTCAAAAGCTACGCGGCAGAAGTGGTGGTCGTCTCTGGAGTTTCGGTTTTCTTTTTGGCAGCGCGTTTGGCGACTTTGGTCACCTGAGTTTTGGCGCGCTTCACTTTCTTGCCTTTACGCAGGCTGGCGGCAGCCGTCTGCTTGCCAGCGCGCTCCTGGAATTTCTCGGCGCGGCGAGCGACGTCGAGGAGGATTTGCTTGCCGGTGTAAAAAGGATGAGATGCCGAAGAGATTTCCAGGCGGTGGACAAAATATTTCTGCCCGTTGATCTCGCGGGTTTCGTCGGAGGTCAAGGTAGAATTGGCCACAAATTCGGCACCGCAGGAGGTGTCGAGAAAGATCGCCGGATGATTTTCTGGATGAATGTCTTTTTTCATAACCGAAGCTTTAGGATTCAAGTACCGACAGTGTATCATACGGCGCTGGGACTGTCAAGGGGTTGACAAGTCGCTTTTTCTCTGGTATACCTAGTGGTAGAAGGAGGACAAGATGTACTACCACGGAGAGCTCGAACAACAGCGGAAGAAATCCTGGAGTACTGTTTCACATTGGCTGTGGCTGATCGTCCACTGGTGGTATTGGTTTGGTCCGGAGGGCATGATCGTCGGACCGGCAAAGAAAGTGTGGACATGGTATCAGCACAGGTGTTGGCAGATCGAGTTTGCCATCGCTGATTTCCCACGAAAGTGCGTGCGGTGGTATGGTCAATTGACCAATGGTGGCCTCTCACCTTGGGTCAAGGGGCCGGAATATCTGCACACCGAAGAATTCGTCGAGGCATTGCAGCGATTGAAGCCTCGCATGGCTTCGTACTGTGTCTGTACAAGTACTGTCTCAGAATGGCATCTGGTCGCATTCTATTTCCGCAAGGGGAGAATGGTGTACGTGACCCACATCCCATTTTGTGTAGAGAAGACGGGATTCCTACCTGATGCCCTGCCTGTGCCATTTCGAACGCTGTTCACGGCTGGAAGTTACGACCGTAGGCATCGGTCGAGCATCATCCGGGATCCGATCAAACGGCTTGGCTGAGCCAAGTG
>CAYNXQ010000092.1:0-3393 GCA_964401185.1 uncultured Gammaproteobacteria bacterium
TGTTTCTTGCTGCCATTGTATTGGCCTTGGGTTTTCTCGTGTGGCTAATAATCCAAAAAAGAAATCGCGAACTGGTATTTTTGCTTGGCGCAACATTCCTTATGTATTTGTGGTTTTTTGTGATTGGGTCCACCTATCGTTTTGTGATCATGATTGTACCACTGCTCATGTTGCTCCTGGCGGCGGCTTGGACTGTCGCGGGGAGGATATTGTTTCAAAAATATCGCGGCGCTTTGCCAATCATTGGTTTTATTTTTCTTGCTGTGGAAAGTTTGTTTTCTCTCAACACCTTTTTTGTCTTGCATCCATGGGGACGAGAAAATATTGCCTATGCCGAAGTCCGCACCGAAGAAGAAAATTACGGCTTCAATCAATTGCAAACATATCTCGACAAAAGATTGTCCGGCAAGATGAGCGCGCTCGTTGGTACGCCGCAGTATCCGTTTTTGACCGATCTGGTGAATCGCCGGTTGGCAGAAAAAAAGGCCATTGGGCTCCTACCAGAGGCCACGATGATTGTCTATGACAAAGATATCAATTTTGTAGCGGGGTTGTGGTACGTGCAGAAGCTCTTAATTTATGATGGGTGGCCAGTGATTGCCGATGTCGATTTTATGAAGCTCACCAAGAATGATTGGGAAAGTTTTTATCGCAAGCAAGGTGTTGCGCATTTTGTCTATATTGCAGCGGCCAGTGATGCGGTCAAGCGCTTGCCCGCCGAACGAATTGGCTCCAGCGACGCATTTAAAAAACATTTGCAAACATTTGGAATTGTTCCCACGCTTATAAAAAATGCTGCCGGCGCGTCAGCTTTCTTGGTGTATGAATGGTAATAGGCTATAATTAAATTGAAAGAGAGGAGATATTTTAATTAGAATTTTATGCGAGAACATCCTGAACAAACATCTCATCAAAATATTGAGGATGATGTTGACACTCATTTAGAAAAATCTCATGATCCACTCTTGTTGCAGGCTATACAAAAGGCGATGATAGAAACGGTCAAGCCGCGTAAGCAAGAAATTTTTATGAAGCGGATTGTGGGCGAACTAAGCCTTGAGAACATTGCGTCTCAATATAATATAAGCGGAACAAGAGTGGAGCATATTTGTAAGGAAGTAGTACAAAAAATCCATAAACATCTCATCCATCAATTCCCGGCTGGTTCTGGTGCGCGCAAAGACATTGAAGATCTCCTCACTCCATTTTTGACGCCAGCAAAGACGCTTCGAAACCGGCATTAGTCTTTTGAAAAATTTTTCAGCGAAGTCAGCCTTCTTGGTGTACGAGTGGTAAAGAGATATACTGAGCTCTGGAGGTACGCATGAGTAATTGGGTAAAGGTCGATGAAGAAAGAGACGTGGCCTTTGATTTCCCGTGTGATTCCTGCACGAAGCAAGATCCCGCGGTCAATCGCAATCATGGTCATGTGCGGATTAGCTGTGAAGATGGCGGTGCCTGGATCCCATTTCGCTGTTTCTCACAGGCAGGAGTACGATTTTTGGTTGCGATGAAAGATAGTATTTCGGAAGAAGAAAAAAGGGTCATCATTAATCTTCCAGAAGTAAAAAATTTGCCGAATGACCTGAGTGAAGAAGAGGGGGTAACCATCAATAATACGGAAGAATTGAAACGTCAACTGACGTATGGATTTCACGGAACGTGGTAGGTTTTTCACCAGGGTTTTCCGCACCCTGGTTTTTCATTGACAAACAGCCCTTTTTCTGATACGATTGATCATATACTATTTGGCTTATTTATGCGGATTTTGGTTACTGGCGGCGCTGGATTTATCGGGTCGCATCTGTGCGATTATCTTCTCGGACAAGGCCACGAGGTGGTGTGTCTTGATAGTTTTTTTAGTGGCAAAAAAGAAAATATTGCCCATCACTTGGACAATCCACGATTTACCCTGCTCAAACACGATGTTCGTCATCCGCTCAAATGGACCGGTTCGCTTGACCGAATCTACCACCTGGCCTGCCCCGCATCTCCAGTGCAATATCAGTTTGATCCCATCCTGACACTCGAGACCAGTGTTTTGGGTACTCAAAACATGCTACAATTGGCACGCAAGACCGGAGCCAGATTACTATTTACCTCGACATCCGAAGTATATGGTGATCCATTGGAGCATCCGCAAACAGAAGGGTATTGGGGCAATGTGGATCCGCTGGGCAAGCGAGCCTGTTACGACGAGGGCAAACGCGCCGCCGAAACACTCTGCAAAGATTATCGTGCGCAAACCGGTGTTGACGCTCGGATCGTGCGCATCTTCAATACCTATGGACCGCGCATGATGTTCAATGATGGTCGTGTGCTGTCCAATTTTATTTTGCAGGCGTTGCTCGGCGAACCCATGAGCGTGCATGGTGATGGATCACAGACGCGCAGTTTCATGTATGTCGGCGATATTATTCCGGCACTGGTCGCGCGCATGGAGATTGACTCCGATGATTGGCGCCCGGTCAATCTCGGTAATCCCGATGAGCGCACCATGACTGAACTCGCGCAATTGGTCAAAGAGGCGACCGGTTCGGCGAGCGCTCTTACATATGTACCGCTTACGGAAGTACCCAACCGCATTGGGGATCCCAAACAACGCTGTCCTGATATTGCGCGCGCCAAACAACTCCTCGGTTGGGAGCCCAAAGTTTCTCTTGCCGAAGGACTGGCAAAAACGATTGCTGATTTTCGCACACGTCTGGAAAATCGCCCGCACATTTTGGTGTTTAGCACAACCTATGCGCCACACCGGGGGCCTGCCGAAGAAGCGGTGGAAGAAATTATTGCCCGATCACCCGGCTGGGAATTTGATATTGTCACGGCGCGGCTTGATGCCAATCTCCCCACCGAAACGCACGATGGGCGCGTGCATATTTATCGTGTCGGGAGTGGAAAATCTTTTGACAAATTTCTTCTGCCGCTGCGCGGGGCTGCACTGGCTCGCACCCTTCACAAAAAGAATCACTATCAGATTGCCTGGGCAATTATGGCAAGCTATGGGGCGCTAGCCGCTACAGTGTTTTCTAGCATTTTTCGTGCGCACGTGCCGTTTCTGCTCTCGGTCTACGAGGGTGATATTACCGAACGCATGCTCGCGCGTGGCCAGCTGCTTTCGCCGTTGTACCGATTTATTTTTCGCCATGCGCATCGCTGGCAAGTGGTTGGCCGCATGAATGAAAAAGAAAAATTGTGGCTCGAAGATGAACGACAGGTACAGGCAGTGATTCTCGATCGCAGTTGGGATCTCTTGGCCAAGCGCACCAAAGAAATGTTCCAGGAAGTAGAGATTTTGTCTACTCGACTATAATTTGTGATTTCTTCTCAAAAAAAAAGAATTCTTATTTTCTCGACTGCATACCTGCCGCTAATTGGTGGCGCCGAAATTGC
>CAYNXQ010000093.1:0-3347 GCA_964401185.1 uncultured Gammaproteobacteria bacterium
GATGGTCTTTTTCTGTTTCATACGATTGGCGGCAATCACTCGGATACAGCGATCGACCCGTGGATTGGGCGCTACATCTTCCCGCATGCCATGCTTCCGTCGATTGCCCAGATTGGTCGCGCGATCGAAGATCTGTTTGTCATGGAAGACTGGCACAACATAGGCCCCGACTATGACAAGACGCTTCTTGCTTGGAATAGCAATGTAGAAAAGAACTGGTCAACGCTTGCCCCCAAGTATGATGAACGGTTCCATCGCATGTGGCGGTACTATCTGCTCGTATGCGCTGGCACATTCCGTGCCCGAAAAAATCAACTTTGGCAAATGGTCCTGTCCAAACAGGGCATTCGCGGAGGATATCAGACGATCCGATAAGACCGACGCTACATTATCCACAGGACTGGAGCTGTATTTTCAGGTATACTCGGAAAAGAAACTATGAATAAAGGTCGAAAAATCAACCGCGCAACATTATATTTTCTGTTCATTTTGTAATATCCTTATGAAGTTTTCTCTTCTCAAAAAAATATTGGCTAGCGGCTGCATCATTGGCGGTGCGCTTCTGCCATTTATGGCTCGAGCCGACATTCTGCCTCTTTCCCCAACACTACCTACCACACCATCACAGTCAACAGTAACACCACTTCCGCCCGCAATTCTGCCGTGTTATGATTTTGTCGGCACCCTAAAGCTGGGATCCAAAGGTGGGCGAGTAAAAAATCTCCAGTTTTTCCTCGAACGCGAAGGCATGGATATTCCGGCGGAGGAATACGGCATATTCGGCGATGTGACACAAGATGCTGTCATTCAGTTTCAAGAAAAATATAGCGATCAGATTTTGAAACCCATCAGGCAAACCTCGGGCAATGGTATCGTCGGCCGCCTGACACGGCTAAAACTCAATCAGCTCTATGGCTGTGATGCAAGAGGGCCGCTCTCCTATAACCTGCCAACTCCAGAAGTGACTATTCAGTCAGGGATTCAGGTCAAAGTTCCCAACCAAGTATCGCTCCAGATCGCAAACATTTCTTTGGATGCCACCGGCCTCTCCGCTACATTCTGCAATCGCGGCGCTGAAGATTTGCCCATAGCGCCATTTCGCATCCGTCTCAATGGAATCAACCGTGATTTTGATGTCTCCGATGTGCGAAAGGCAAACACCTGCTTTACCCAAAACTTCGGCTACTCTAGTTGGGGCCTTACCTTCGACCCAAATTCAACCTACACAGCGATCAGCATTATCGACCCCTACGGCATCTACAAGACCAACATGTTGAACTTTCCGATTTCAAATACCACCACGCTGGCTGTGCCAGCTATTCCGGGAGCGCATCTTTCGGTCCGCAGCCTTCTCCTCAAGACCACTGGTCTTCAGGCGACCTTCTGCAACCTGGGCACAGTCCAACTCACGAAATTTCCTGTTCGAATCGTTATCAACGGCATGATCAGAAATTTTGACATCCAGCAAGCCTATACACCCGGCGCATGTCAAACAATGAATTGGACCTACGACACATGGAGCATAGGTGTGGTGCCAGGGATGCAATTCAATGTCAAAGCAACGGTGGATCCAGACAATACGATTAGCGAAACCAATGAATTTGACAATGTTGCGACAATCTTCGGCGTCCTCTAAGCGTCTGATAAAAAAATCCCTCGCCGATATGCGAGGGATTTTTTGTTTGTTCATTTTATTTCTGCTATACTGTAAGGTAATGAAGTATGCGCAAGCGAAAAAAAACACAGCATATCCACAAAATTTGGCCGCCGCTCCTGGGATTTTTTGCCGGGCTTTTTGTTATTAGTTTATTTCAACACACGTCCCCAACCATATCGAGCGTCCAGGCAAATGAAGATGCGATGGTCAGCACCACTCCAGATGCGGCACCGATTCGTCGCAAGAATTTTGATCTTCCATATGTGAATCCGCTGCTTTTTTGCGATACGAGTGAAAACAAAGGCTTGAATGAATTCAAATATCTCAAAACTGCAGCCGAGGAGGTGATTGATGTCCAGAAACAGCAAGGGGGGATTGCGGCGGCATCGGTCTATTTTCGCGATCTTGATCCAGGCAATTGGTTTGGCATCAATACCAGCCTACTCTATGCCCCAGCCAGCTTGTTCAAAGTACCGACCGCCATCGCTCTGTACAAAATTGCGGAGCAGAATCCCGAAATTCTTGCCAAAAAAGTTGTCTACCAATCAGCGGATGATTTGAATGTTGGAGAAAATTTCAAACCAGCAGTTTCTCTTATCCGTGGCCAGGCGTATACCGTCGAGGAACTCCTTGAACACATGCTGATCTATTCCGACAACAACGCGCTTCATTTATTGCAGAATCAGATTGACCCAGGATATCTCAACGAAGTCTTTACCGACCTTGGGCTATCCACCGTTGGATCTGGCGATGTCAATATTATGTCGGTCAAGGTATATTCGTTTGCTTTTCGTGCACTGTACAACAGCACCTATCTCGATCAGCAATTTTCCAACAAACTGCTCCAGATATTGACGCTGCCCGATTTTCCACAGGGTATCCGCTCGGGCGTGCCGGCATCGATTATGGTAGCGCAAAAATTTGGCGAGCGAACCGTGGATCAAACACTTCATCCTGGAGTTGGTCCAAAAGAATTGCATGATTGCGGGATCATCTATTATCCCGGTCACCCGTACTTCCTATGCATTATGACTCAGGGAAGCGACTTCACTCGTTTGATTCGTCTGATTCACGATATTTCGTTCACGGTATTTCAACACATGGATACGATCTACGGCCCGTATGTACCCCAAACTGGGCCAGCGCAATAGTCAGTGACAGTAAAAAATATGCTCAAACAAAAGCACCTTCTCGAAGTTGCGATTTGGATATTTCTTTGTGAAATCGTCGGTTTTTTCGGTTCATTCTTTACTGTTTCTGCCATCCCAACCTGGTATACCACCTTGGAAAAACCAATTCTCAGTCCACCGAGTTGGTTGTTTGCACCGGTCTGGACAATCCTATATCTCTTTATAGGAATAGCAGCCTTTCTGATTTGGCGGATAGGTTGGAAACGGAAAAAAGTCAGACAAGCGCTTGCACTTTTTTTCTTTCAACTGATGCTCAATGGTATCTGGTCTCCAATTTTCTTTGGACTACACAGTCCACTCCTGGGACTAGTCGATATGGTTGCGTTGTGGCTGATGATCCTTTGGACCACAATTTTTTTCTGGCGCATATCGAAGCCAGCGAGTTATTTGTTCATTCCCTATCTTCTTTGGGTCAGCTTTGCTCTCTACTTGAACTGGTCAATTTGGATACTCAATAGCAAAATTTAATCATGTTCTTCAACACACTCCTTATCCTGGTA
>CAYNXQ010000094.1:0-3329 GCA_964401185.1 uncultured Gammaproteobacteria bacterium
GCGCTATACCATGATTTGTTCACAAACAGATACTGCAGCAGCCAATAGGCAACAAGCAGACTCATCGTTGCCGAAAAGAGAATAATGCCAAATGGAGTGGCCGCATACAACTCGATAAAGAAATGGGCGAAAAATCCCACCCACACGAGCCACCCACTTTCACTGGCGAGCATGGCGAAGAGCACGAGGGCAAAAATCACATTGATCCCATTCCATGGTGGCGGCAGTACAGCGCTCGCCGTGAGGTGGACGACCACGACCACGACAATTGCCACCACAGTTCGTAAAAAATAAAAAATTGACTTCATGCAGAGTTATGAAACACCGCCGACAATCACTACGACGGTTGCGATTTTGTCCAGCGGAGTAGCAGTAGTCAGGACAGCTTTTTGGAATGGCTGGTAAGCTTCTTTTTCCACAGCATCCACGGTACCGATCACCAGTCCGCGGGGAATTCCTGGCTCCAGCCCCGAGGTAATCACCGTATCCCCCACGGCAATCGTCTCGTTTTGAGGAATAAAAGTCATGTGAACGGAAATACCATACCCTCCTTCGACAATGCCGATGCTATGGTCCACATTCATGATGGTAGCCGCCACCCTGCTTTGTCCATCATTGACCAGTTCTACCACCGCCGTTGTTTGCTCGGCGCGAGCAATCTTACCAATAAAAATGCCTCCTTCCGTTATCACCGGCTGACCTTTGGCAATACCCGCGGCACTCCCTTGGTTGATAACAATCGTACTCCCAATCGGCTCGACATTGCGCGCAATCACATCCGCTCCCGCCACCTGATAGGGTTTTTTTTCAAGAAAATGCAAAGTGGCGCGCAGCCGATTGTTTTCGTCTGTCAGCAATTGTTTCTCCACCGCATCGGCCTGTGCGTGGACCAGATTATTTTTGGCGGCCGTATACGCCACCTCGAGCTGATCTACTGAAGAAAATTCTTCGGTTTTATTATTGATACTGACCGTCCACTGATACACTGCACCGACCCGTGGATTGATCAACCCACGCAAAAACCGCTCGAACGAGAGGAGAAAACCGGCATAATGCGCGGCAATCGTGAGACCAATCACGAGCGATACCCCGATCATGGTTTTGATTCGCGGGGAAGTGGGCATAGGCGCCAAATTATTTTTTGGCTCGCGCCGAAGGCAAGGCAACCTGTCGCAGGAGCGCGGTATCATCGAGAAGAATTCCTGTGCCGCGGACCATGGCAGTGAGCGGATCGTCGGCAATGCGCACCGGAATTTCGGCCGAATGAGAAATCACCGCATCGAGCCCGCGCAGCAATGACCCGCCACCAGTTAGAAGGAGCCCACGTTCATGGATATCTGCTGTCAATTCTGGTGGAGTCACTTCGAGCGTTGTTTTGATCAAATCAACGATCGCCTTTACCGACCGCTCCAGCGCCTCGCGAATATGACCGTCGGTCACCATAATTTCTTTTGGCAATCCAGTCACGACATCACGACCGCGCATCGGAAATTCTATTTTTTCTCCCAGATCCATGGCCGAACCCACTTTTATCTTGATGTGCTCCGCATGCGTCTCGCCGACAAACAGATTGAAGACTTCACGGGCATACTGCATGATGTTGCGATTCATTTCATCACCAGCCACATTGGTGGATTTCCAGGCCACCACCCCAGAGAGTGAAATCACTGCCACATTGGTCGTGCCGCCGCCAATATCCACAATCATATTGCCAATCGGATCTTGCACCGGCATGCGGGCGCCAATCGCCGCCGACATCGGTTCCTGCACCACAAACACTTCGCGCGCACCGGCCGCAATCGTGACATCCTCCACAGCCTTGGTTTCCACTTCGGTCACCTCGAGCGGTACGCCAATCACCACCCGTGGACGAGCGAGCAGTGTCAAGCCGCCTTCGTGCACTTTTTCAATAAAATATTTGAGCATTTTCTCGGCCACTTCGTAATCGGAAATGATCCCCTTGGATAAGGGTCGCGTGACCGAGATGTGGGGCGGCGTCTTGCCGAGCATATGCTTGGCCTCGTTGCCTACCGCCAGGATCTGATCGGTGCGCAAATTGATGGCCACGACCGTTGGCTCGTTGATCACGATCCCCTTATCTTTGACAAACACCAATGTATTGGCCGTGCCGAGGTCAATGCCAATATCTTTACTGAATTTTTGATACAGCCGTTCGAACATACGGAAACAATTTCATCTTACCAGGATCTGGCTGTAAGCTCTGCCAAAGGGATCAGACTCGCCGAAGCGCCGGTTCGTTCCTTTACTTCTCCCATCCCCTGCTCGAGTGTTTTTTCGCTGACCACGATTCGGTAAGGAATACCCATCAAATCACTATCGGCAAATTTTTCTCCAGCCCGGACCTCGGCGCGGTCGTCAAAGAGCACCTCGACGCCATTGGCCTGAAGCTCTGCATAGAGTTGCTCTGCAGTAGCCTGATTTTTTTCTTCGCGACAAAGCGAAACGAGGTGGACGTGGAATGGCGCAACCGATCGCGGCCAGACTATTCCAGCTGCATCCGAGAGGACTTCGACAATCGTGCCCATCGCGCGACCGATGCCAATGCCATACGACCCCATGACCACCGGCATTTTCTTGCCACCCTCGTCGACAAAATTCAAACCAAGGGCATCGGAAAATCGCGTGCCAAGATCAAAAATATTCCCCACTTCGATCGATTTTTTCTGCGCCAAATTTTGCTCATCAATCCCCAAATCAGCCAACACCTCAGGGAGAAGCACCTCTTTGTTTACGGCCTGGCCAGTATGCGCATCAAGATAAATATCATCTTCGCCGGCATCACATACCGCCTGAAATTCTTCCGAATACTTACTAAAGATTCCACCCGAGGCAAACACCAAATGTGTCTGCGCTCCCAAACCCAGGCGATCAAACACGCGCACGTACGCTTCACGCGCTTTGGTGTAGAGGGCGCGATGTTCCTCTGGAGTGCGCGCAAACGAATACATGTCTTTCATGAGAAATTCTCGGCCGCGCATGATACCGCTTTTGGCGCGCAATTCATTGCGAAATTTTGTTTGAAACTGATAGACAAATTTGGGCAAATCGCGATACGAAGAAATATATTCGGCCATGATCGCAGTCAGCGGTTCTTCGTGGGTGAGCGCGAGGCCAATCTCGGTGCCACTTTTCAGCGCCGTCTTGAACCAATTGTCGGTGGTCTCATCATTCCAGCGACCAGTTTTTTCC
This sequence comes from uncultured Gammaproteobacteria bacterium, assembly GCA_964401185.1. Classification (GTDB taxonomy): domain Bacteria; phylum Patescibacteriota; class Patescibacteriia; order Magasanikbacterales; family UBA922; genus JAHFIC01. The sequence goes on from CAYNXQ010000094.1 coordinate 3,211, forward strand.
CAGAGGCTTTTGTCCTGAAGCGTCGTGAGGAGTACTTCCTGTCCGCCAATCGCATTCATTTCTTCCCGAACAATCGTCTTGATTTTTTCCAGCACGCGAAGCCCTAACGGCAGGTAAGA
>CAYNXQ010000095.1:0-3257 GCA_964401185.1 uncultured Gammaproteobacteria bacterium
GCAATGATCAGACATTCAATATGTTGGCCGGTCGCACATTGATGAAAGATTTGGAAAAGAAAGAAAAGTTTGTACTCACCACCAAACTCTTGACCGACAAATCGGGGCATAAAATGAGTAAAAGTGAAGGCAATATGGTGGCGCTTTCCGACAGCCCCGAAGATATGTTTGGCAAGGTGATGAGCTGGTCCGACGACATGATCATGCCGGGATTTGAATTGTGTACCACGGTGCCGATGGAGGCAGTGCAGAGTATTCAGACAAGTTTGTCGGCGGGCAAAAATCCGCGGGATCTCAAGCTGCAACTCGCCTTCGAAATTACCAAAACATTTTTGGGAGAAGCCGCTGCGCACCAGGGACAAGCGCATTTTGCTACCGTGATTCAGGCCAAAGACAAACCAGAGGTTATTCCCGAATTGCATCCGACTGCCTTGGATATCATCACCGTGCTTGTGGAAGCCAAATTTGTCCCAAGCCGCAGCGAAGCGCGCCGCGCGATCGAGCAAGGGGGCGTGCATGTGAACGATACCAAGATTGATTCCATTGAGGAAGAAGTGGCGCCGGGCGACGTGGTGCAAAAAGGCAAACGGTTTTTTGTGAAGATTGTCTAATATGCTCGCGATTGTCCAAAAAGATATTGAAAAATTGCTGCGGGCTGCAGGAGTAGCGGGAGAGATTCCGCTCGCAGTGCCGCCGGACCAAACGCTGGGAGATATTTCTTTCCCCTGTTTTACCTTAGCCAAAGAACAAAAGAAAAATCCGGCTGAGCTGGCACGCGAGATTGCCGCCAAAATTTCGGTGCGAAAGAATAGCTCGGTCGAGTCGGTGCGGGCAGCTGGTCCGTACGTCAATTTTTTCCTGCAGACGTCTACTCTGGCCAAGACGCTGGCCAAAGAACTCTCCAGGTCCTCGCCCTTCCGCCGTGCGCTTGCGATGGACAAGAAGCGCACATGCATCATCGAATATCCCTCCAACAATACGCACAAAGAATTTCACATCGGCCATTTTCGCAATGTCTGCATTGGCAATACATTGGTTCAACTCCTTGGGGCCACCGGCAATCGCGCGATTCCAGTCAATTATCTCAATGATTTTGGCGCTCACGTGGTGCGCTGTCTGTGGGGATTGCAAAAATTTCATGCAGGGGAAGCGCCGCCTGCGAACAAAGAACGCTGGCTCGCCGAGATCTATATCGAAGCCAGTCGATATGTGAAAGAACATCCGGAAGTAAAAGATGAATTGAATGCCCTGCAGACCAAGCTGGAGTCGCATGATCCAAGCATTTGGCCGCTGTTTCTCGAGACGCGACAATGGAGCATTGATGGAATACAAAAATTGTTCACCGAGCTCGGCGTGGTGCATGATTATGTTTTTTTTGAAAAAGATATCAAGGATCGCGGTCAAGCCATGGTCGATGATCTCCTGCAAAAGGGGATTGCGACGGTTGGTGAGGGTGGGGCCATTATTGTGGATCTCTCCAAAGAAAACCTGGGCGTGGCTGTGCTGCGCAAATCCACTGGCGGCGGGCTCTATATGACGAGTGATTTGGCTCTAGCCGAAGTGAAATACAAAACATACAAAAAGGCCTATGAGAGCATTACCATTACCGGCAGCGAACAGACGACCTATTTCAAGCAACTCTTCATGATTTTGGCGTGGGCTGGGTTTGAGAAAAAGATGACGCATATTGGTTATGGTTTGGTGAATACCCCAGAGGGCAAGATGGCCTCGCGAGTGGGCAATGTGATTCTCTACGAAGATCTGCGCGATAGCGTGTTCAAAAATATTGAACAGGAAGTGTTGGCGCGCCATCCAGACTGGGCGAAAGAAAAAATTGCCCAAGTCACCCATACCCTTACCATGGCGGTCCTCAAATTCACGATGCAAAAGCATGAAGCGGCCAAAAATATTGTCTTTGATATGAAAGAAGCCGTGAGCTTTGAAGGTTTTACTGCCCCATATGTGCTGTATGCAGTCGCGCGTATCAATAGTTTGATTCGGAAATCGAGCGAAGGCGTTGTGCTGCAGTCGGTTGTCCATTTGGGCGAGAAAAGTGAAAAGAAGCTTCTCCTCTTGTTGGCCGAGTATAGCGATGTGGTCCACAAAGCCTTGGGAGCCTACAATCCTTCGGTCATTGCCAAGTATTGCTTTGATCTGGCCCAGGCCTTCAATGAATTCTACAATAGTGAGCCGATCCTTACCGCGCCAACACCCGAACTCCGTCTTGCTCGGCTTGCCCTCTCGTCATTGGTCCGAGATATGCTGGTCCGCACCCTTCATCTACTCACTATCGATACGGTCGAGGAGATGTAGGATTTGTCGGCTGGATACAAAAGGTGTACACTAGAAAAAAATATTTCTTCTTTCTATTTCTATGTCCATGTTTCAAAAATCCGTGGCAGAGGCAGAAGTCCAGCGTACTGATGTGGATCAATCTCAAGACGCAGTAGAAACCGTCGTTGGCCCATCCGTGGTCGTCGAGGGTGATTTCAATTCCGAAGGCAACATCGTGGTCAAGGGGACAGTGTCTGGGAGCGTGCATACCAGCCGTTTGCTTACGGTAGAAGAGGGTGCCAAAATTTTTGCCCATGTCAAAGCCGAGAGTGCCGTGGTGGCTGGCATGGTGAAGGGGAATGTAAAAGTCGGGGAGCGATTGGAATTGACTGGGACAGCGCGGGTGGCTGGCGATATCGAGTGCAAAGTGCTCGTGGTAGAAGCAGGAGCGCTGATCGCTGGCAAAATTCTGATGGCCGGTATGGAAATGGAAGAAGGAAAACCCGAAAAGAAAACCAGTTTTGGTCGTATAAAAGCCAAAGTCATGGAAAAAGAACCGGAAGCAGCCAAAGTCTAGTCTTCTTCGGGGGTAAGCCCACGTGGCCATGTACGTGTATTTATACGACAATTTTTTGAAGCAAAAAAAGTTTGCTCAGACGGTCAAAGCGATGGAAACGCGATTGACAGATTTTGGCATTGCTGGTAAGATACTTCGGCTGCAGCATCTGGCGAGTCCCGAAGAAATGATCAACGAAGAAATTCGTCGGGGCGCCGAGACGATCGTCGTCGTCGGCAATGATGCCACGCTTGGCATGGTGCTCTCGCGCGCAGCCACCTGTCCGACCTTGTTTGGCTTTTTGCCAGTTGGTCCAGACAATAGTATTGCCGAGGTTCTGGGTATTCCCGTGGGGGAGGCCGCCTGTGATGTGCTGTCGCGACGGCGCAAATTGCGCCTGGATATCGGCTGGATCAGCAATCGCAAT
>CAYNXQ010000096.1:0-3213 GCA_964401185.1 uncultured Gammaproteobacteria bacterium
ATAGGCTAGCTATACGCGAGCAATCGTTGTTCTTTTGACAAACTAAAGACACAAATCACCAACAGGAGGACTCCATGAATACGCTTCATTCGTCTCTTGCTCTTGCCACTATATCTCTCGTGATATTGTCATCATGCGGGGGCTGTGATGATACCAAGTTGATCGACACAACCTGTCGGCCTGGAACGAAACCAGGCGATAAAGCAGTCGGTGATCCGACGGATGCCCCAGAAATCTGCGGCAACGGCCTGGACGACAATTGCAATGGCGAAGTCGATGAGGGCTGTGAGTGCGCAGATGGCACGACCATGACCTGTGGCGTCGAATCCAAATATTGTCACTACCAAACGACGGTCATGTGCGTTGGCGGACATTTTCCCGGCTGCGTGCCGACCGGATATCCCTCGCTTGAGATCTGTGACGGACAGGACAACGACTGCAACGATCTGATCGACGAACAAGACCCGGGTCTTGTGATTTCACATACGCCATGCTGGGATGGTGCAGACCAAGAAAGTGCATTGGCGTTTGCGGACACCACGACCACGGCCAAGACGTCGAGCATTTCCATCTGTCTTCATGGGCATTTTGCTTGTGAAGGGGGTGCTGTGGTTTGTCTCGGCGCTGTGTATCCGCAGCAGGAAATCTGCAATGGTTTGGATGATGACTGCGATGGCACGATGGACAATAATATTCCAGGGGTTGGTGATCCTTGTGGTCCGCCGATCGAACAAGGAATTTGTCATAAGGGCAAAACCGCTTGCAATAGTCAGACCGGGGAATATGTTTGTCCTGGCGCCATTTATCGAGCGCCGCGCGCCTGCAATGGGATGGACAACGACTGCGATGGAATTCCAGACTCTTGGCAATTGTTGCCCTTGCCCTGTGCCAATCGACAGTGCAACACGAGCGGTTTCCAGCGCTGCACAGATACTGGCTGGAGCGCTTGTGATGCGCGCGGCCCGGCAAGCGAAGAAATTTGTGACAACAATATTGATGACAACTGCAATGGCGCCATTGATGAAGGGTGCCCGTGTCATCCAGGAGCGTCACAGCTATGCTTCACCAATGTTGTTGGCTCGCCCACTGGTGCAGACTGTGGATTGGGATTTGCCCTGTGCGACGACAATGGGATGTGGGGGCCATGCAATTTTCATCAGACCACGCGCGAACAGTGCAACAATCACGATGATGACTGTGATGGAGTGGTGGACAATTTTACCGAGAGTTGCGGTAATCCTGCCCTCAACGGGATTGGCGAATGCCGCAGTGGGATACGCACCTGCACGGCTGGCCAGTACACCGACTGCAATGGATTGGTTCCTCCCAAACCCGAGATCTGCGACCAGGAGGACAATGATTGCAATGGTCTGGTGGATGATGGTCTGCCACCGCCGCAAGACGCCGACATTATCTTCGCCATCGACATCTCTGGGTCAATGGGGAATAAAATTTTGGCGCTCACTATGGCCGTCCAGCAGTTTAGCGGCCGATTTGTTGGGAGTAGACACCGATTTGCGGCCGTAACCTTCCCTGGACATCTTGGCTACAACGCCTCGCTGCACAGACCGCCAGTCTTTCGCAATATCCTGGATTTCCTGACCATGCCACCGTTGGTTGACGTGGGCGTATTCCAGTCGGGGCTTGGCAATGTCACCGATGATGGCGGCGGTTGGGAACCGAGCTTGGATGTGCTCCTGAAACTGACATCGGCAGTGACGTCTTCTGTGGTGGGGTATCGACGCACTGCCCACCTGAAGATTTTTGTCCTCATCACCGATGAAGAGCCGCAATCGTTCATCTACAACATGCCAGGCATGTCGCTCTTGGACGAAGCGATGCTGATTGCAAACCAAACGCAAGCCTGCCAGCTGCCAGGCTGTCTGGTGCCTGATTGTCTGCCGCCGGACTGCACGCCGATGGCGCCGATCGAGACGTACATCATGACTGAACCAGAGTTCTTTTCGAGCTATATGGCCATTGTGAACAATGATCCGACGCACCTGCTGCCGATCGAACCGATCGGGGCAATTGAGTACGAGAACGAGTTGGCGAATATTGTTCTCAAAGATGTCTGCACGACTGCCACGACAGCCACGTCGAGTGCAGGCATGCATCACTAAAAAACAGAACACCCCGCCTTTTACGAATGGCGGGGTATTTTTATTGTGGGCAATGTAGGATTCGAACCTACGACCCTCTCGGTGTAAACGAGATGCTCTAACCAACTGAGCTAATTGCCCATTGCGCTTATTCTTTGATACTAAAATTTCTTTCAGTATAGATAAAAAACAGGCGCGTGTCAATGGTTGACGCGAGGGCCACGATTGCTATACTGGAGAAGACGAGCAGAGGGTTGGTGGTTCTTTACAATTGTGGTTTCCGCTCGCGAGGGAGTTATCCCATGCGCAATATCAAACCGCTTCATGTGAGTTTTGAGCCGGGAGTGCGGATAGAAAATATGTTTGCCGTGATCATGGGGGTATACGATACCCTGCGCCTGGCCAATGTGACCGATCATATCCCGGTGGTTTTTCGTGGTCACCGTCAAACGCCAAACTACAAGCAAGGCAATGCGCTGTTGGCGCACCAAAGTCTGGAGTGGTACATTGCTATGGCCCAAGAAAAACAGGATGGCAAGGATTTTCGTCCTGGTTTTCTCAATGGGAACATCTTGGCCGAACAGTTGGCACAAGCGCCCGATTGGGGGGAACATCCGCGGTACGAATTGTTGATTGTTCGCGATCGCCTGTACCGCGAGCAGTATAAAAAAGATGATGCAGCGATCGGTATGGCTCACGTACAGCAAGGGATTGCGGTGGTCTCGGTCGCGCAATATATGGATCGTCCGCTGTCGATTGCCCTGCCGCGCCTGCGCATGTTGACCATTCATGAGCTTGGTCACTTGTTTGGCTGTGCCTCGAACACATCGAGTCGCCCCCAAGAATCAATGAATGCCGACAAAAAAGCCGGCTATCACTGCACGAATCCCAACTGTGAGCTGATCATCAATTTGTCTGAAGAAAAAGAAATTGATCCGATGGCGCCTTTTCGCCCGTTGTGCGACCTATGCCTCAAGGATCTCCGCGCCTTTTTTGTAGATCCGCCAGAGATTGCTCTTGCACAGGCCTGGGACGATGCGATCGAAGAAATTATCGAAGAAGAATAGTTCACCGCTCTCACTATCGAGAGCGGTTTTTTTGTCTTGATACT
>CAYNXQ010000097.1:0-3167 GCA_964401185.1 uncultured Gammaproteobacteria bacterium
CGGTCCCGAGTTCGGCCACAACCCCGAAGACGCGGCCAAACTTTTCTCGCCCAGACAAAATCACGCCCACGGCCCCGGCCTCAATGGGCGCCACCGTGCCCACCCCGCGCTCTTCCAATTCTCGCGCTCGCATTTCGATGCGGCGAAGATATTCCTCGCGTTTGGTCTGGGAAGCCAACTGAACCTCCTGTGCTTCGTGGAGTGCATCTTTGGATCTGGCCGCAGATTGCTCGGCATCACTTGTCTGCAAGGTAATCGCGTCGAGTGCTGCGCGTGCGCCGTCCAGACGACTGGTGAGCCAGCTTATTTCTTCTTCGCCGGCCGCTCGATACTCGCCTTCGAGTGTTCGCCCCAGTTCGGCTCGATCAGCCTCGATAGTATTTTTCTTGAGAAGCAGTAATTGAAAATTTCTCTGCAATTCCTGCAGTCGATCGCGACTGCCATCGCCATGCGCCAATCTGCGCAGCTCTTCTCGCAATTTGGTCAATTTTTCTTCTGCGGCTCGGCTCTCGGTTTCAAAAGATTCGCGTGCCGACGTGACCTGATGCAACTCTGCAGTCTGTTCCTGCCAGAGTGTCGCGTAATAGGCCACCTGCCCCCCACGCAGGCGCGCTTCAATCTCGCTGCGCTCTTCCAATTTCTTGACCTGACGCGACAAGGTGCGCAATCGCGGATTGATTTCATTCAAAAGCAGTTCGGCTTCGGCCACATGCTCACGCGTGCGCGCCAGTTTGAGTTCGGCCTGATGACGTTTGATTTGAAATTCCTTGATCCCGCAAGCTTCGTCAAAAAAATCTTTGCGCTCGGCCGACGTTTGCAAAATCAGGCGATCGATCATGCCCTGACCAATCACACTGTACGATCCATGCCCAAATTGCGCCTGCGCGAGAAGCACCTGCAAATCGAATAGTCGCACGGGATTGCTATTGACCAGATACTCGCTCTCGCCGGATCGGTAAAGCCTTCGGGTAATATTCACTTCTTCGGCATCCATCGGCATGCGACCATCACTATTGTCCAAAACGAGAGAAACCACCGCCATGCCCATTTTGCCTTTGGCATCGGATCCAGAAAAAATAATATCTTCGCTTTTTTTGCCTCGCAACACCTTGAGACTCTGTTCGCCAAGCACCCAGCGAATCGCATCGGCCACGTTGCTCTTGCCCGACCCATTGGGACCAACAATCGCGGTGATACTTTGCTTTCCCTCTTTGGGCGGCAAAAAAGACAAGCTCGCCTTTTCGGCGAATGATTTGAACCCATGAATGTCCATCGACTTGAGGTACATATTATGGCGAACACCTGACAATTGACACCTGACAGATAACTTTTTATGGCTGATACACCGATCAAAGAGTCAATTGTCAAATGTCAACTGTCAATTGTTTCTACAAGAGTATACCATGCGTCTTTTGGCAAAAAAAAGACCCCCAATCAATGAATGATTTGAGGGCGGCTATTTTACGGACAAGGATCCTGACGAAGGGTAGCCGTGATCGTCGGGTCCGATTCATAGTCGGTGGTCCACATCGGCTCTCCAGGGGGAGACGTCTTCAGCGTGATGACATCATCAACATCATTGGTATTAAAGTCGAACTCACTGACATACATCCGATGCCTTTCGTGAGGATGGACATAGTGCTCGAGTCCGAGAATCCAGGCTTCCACCTGATGATAATCGTCCCACTCGGGGATTTGGACCGGCGCCACCCCCAACCCGACTGGAATATCCACTTCCATGTACGTCTGTTTGCACCAGTCCTTTTCGGGCTGATGCGTCTTGTCTGTCACGATCCACTCGTGCTCCGGGTCACTTGGACCGCAGGCGCCAGCGAGCAAGACAACGGCCAGAGGGCCGACGAACCAAATCCTCATGATCGTATCCTCCTGCCGAAAACTGTACTCTCCTCCCCCGGTTTGGTCAAGGGGTTGACAGAATAAATAAACTCATCTATACTCTCTTATTCTTATGAAACTGATTGCCCAAAAAATCCATTCTGAAATCAAGCGTGCCAAGCACATTCTTTTGATCCCTCATCAAAACCCCGATGGCGATGCGTTGGGATCGCTCACAGCCATGGCCGATTTTTTGCAGCGAGAGAAGAAAATTTTTGATGCGTTTTGCGCGACCGGCATTACTCCAAAGCTTGCTTATCTACCGCATATTGAGCGAGTAAAAAACGACCCTACAATCTGGCAAGACACTTCTATTGATCTGATCATTGTCTTTGATTCTGGCGATCTGCGCTATGCTGGCGTGGCTGGATATATAGAAGCCTTACCGAAAAAACCAACCATTATTGCCATTGATCACCACGTGACCAACGAACACTATGGCGACCTGAACCTGGTGATTCCGGGCGCGAGCTCCACCGCCGAGGTGCTGTATCATTTTTTTGTTCACAATCGGATCACGGTAACGCCGACCATGGCGACCAGTCTCCTCACAGGACTCTTGACCGACACCGACAGATTTAGCAATGGCGCCACTTCGGCTTCGGCGCTCGCTACTGGCCAGGCGCTCCTCAATCGCGGCGGCAATCTGAATCAAATTCGCGATGCCGTGTTCAATGACAAGACAGTAGATACGCTTCGACTGTGGGGCGCAGTCTTGTCTCGATTCGAGAAGCATGCTGTCCTCGATCTCGTCTATACCCATGTCACGCTTGATGATCTGGCCAACTACCATGCCGACGAAGCGGCAATCGAAGGGATCGCCAACTACACCAACCATTTGCGAGATGGACGCGCCGCCCTGGTGCTCAAGGAAACTGCGCCCCATATCTTCAAGGGCAGTTTCCGCACCACGCGAGACGATGTCGATGTCTCGCGCTGGGCCAAAGCCCTGGGCGGCGGCGGTCACAAAAAAGCGGCCGGGTTTACCGTGACCGGCTCACTCGAAGAAGTCCTCCAACAGATCTTTGCCGAAATCGAAAATATAGAAAAAATCAAGACAGTTGCTCTCGACAAGTAACGCAATTTCTGCCATACTGCACAGAGATTCATCATCAAAAAACCTAATACTTAATAACTCAACCTATGTCCTTCCTTATCCCAACCGTGATCGAAAAAACCAACTATGGCGAACGCGCTTACGACATCTACTCTCGCTTGCTTAAGGATCGGATTATTTTTCTGGGCAGCGCCATTGACGATGCTGTGGCCAC
>CAYNXQ010000098.1:0-3125 GCA_964401185.1 uncultured Gammaproteobacteria bacterium
GAAGTATTGCCTCCGTTGCCGGTTTTGGCATTGGCAGCCTCGTAACACCTCTCCTGGCACTTGAGATGGGTACGGGAATCGCGGTGGCTGCTGTTTCTTTGGCACATTTTTGCGGCACAGCGTTGCGATTTTCTCTCCTGTATAAAAAAATAAACCGCCAGGTGCTCTGGAGTTTTGGCGTGACGAGCGCTATCGGCGGACTGGTCGGAGCGCTGCTGCACAATATTCTCTACAACACAATCCTCACTATTATTTTTGGTTGCTTGCTTGTCTTTGCCGGCGTGAGTGGAATGACTGGACTGTCACAGCGCATGCGATTTCGCGGCATGATCGCTTGGATTGCAGGGCTCCTCTCAGGATTCTTTGGCGGACTGGTAGGCAATCAAGGCGGAATCCGCACCGCCGCGCTGCTTGGTTTTGAACTGAATCAAAAAGAATTTGTTGCGACAGCGACAGGGATCGCTTTGGCAGTCGATCTTGTCCGTGTACCAGTGTACTTGATTGGCCAGGGGAGAGAACTCTTTGCTCTTTGGCCACTGATCGCAATTGCAGTGATTGGCGTCATTGTTGGTACAATCACTGGTGAAGTATTGCTCCAGAAAATCCCAAAACAACTTTTTCTCAAAGTCGTTTCAAGTATCCTTCTTTTGATTGGTGTTTTTGTCTTGATTCACCGGTAATTAGGCGTTGCCCAGCGCTTTTTCCACCAGAGCGCGCTCGCGGGCTTCTTCTGCGGCTTCTATATTGTCACGAAGTGTGCGCTGACGCGGAGAAAGGGCCTGCGTCTTCATGAAGAGAAGTGATTTGAGAGATGATGTTTTTTTCACAGTCACTTTCTTGATAACATGTGCGACAGTGTGCACTGGTTTTTTTACAGCAACAGGCTTTATCGCAGTCTTCGCAGAGACAGCCAGTGGGATAAGCACAAGCACCATCGCGCCAGAAATGATGTATGAGAAAAATTTTTTCATAACGAATGAATGAAAAAGTATAAATCCACTCTATCACGATGGAAGGGCATAGTCAACTTGAATCATTCATAGACTCCTGCTACACTAAGTAAAATAACTGCCCGTATGAAATTTCAATGGTTCTCTTCTCCCCATACCAGAGCGTTTATTGTCTTCGGTATACTTACTCTTACCATAGGATTTGGTTTCGGTTTTTTTGTAGAAAAAAAGCAGGCTGAAGCGCTGTACCTGCCAGTTCCCACATTCCGTTCTGTCCGAGAACGTAACAATAGTCGCCCGTTGATCAATCCACTTCTTCTCTGTGATTTTTCCGACAACAAGCAATCAATCCAGCTGCTGTCGGTGCACCAAGTATTGGAACAATACATCGCGAGTCAACCGCGCAGTCAACTCTCGGACATCTCCATTTATATCCGGGGTCTAAAGCCTGGCACCTGGCTCGGCATCAATGAAGATGAAAAGTATTCTCCCGCCAGTCTGCTCAAGGTGCCAACGATGATTGCGGCTTATAAAGTTGCAGAAAAAACACCTGGTTTTCTCTCCCGACGAGTGACCTACTCTGGACTGTTCGATGAGAACCAACTGGAAGATATCAAGCCAATCAAGACATTGCAGCCGGGCAAATCGTACACGGTAGAAGAATTGGTCGAGTACATGATCAAATATTCTGACAATAATGCTCGGCAACTCCTTCACGATCTGATCGACCCAAATGATCTGGCAGGCGTCTATAGCGATTTGGGAGTGGCACTGCCAAGTTCGCCAAGCGAAGTAGACTTTATGTCCGCAAAAACCTACTCCTTCTTCTTTCGCACACTGTACAATGCCACCTATTTGACCAGTGAAGACTCCGAACATGCCTTGGAGCTGCTCTCCACTGTTGATTTTTCTGGAGGAGTTCGCGCCGGCGTTCCTTCATCAACCCTGGTTGCCAATAAGTTTGGAGAGCGAACAGTGTTTCAAGCTGACAATTCCACGGTCAAAGAGCGCGAACTGCACGATTGTGGCATGGTATTCTATCCCGACCATCCATATCTCATCTGCGTCATGACCAAGGGGAAAGATTTTCAATATCTCTCCGGCGTGATTGAACAGATTTCTCGCATTGCGTATTCGGAAGTAGCCAATCTCAACAAAAATGATGAAGTGACAAATTAATATCAACGTAAAAAACAAAAAGCTCCCACTCGGGAGCTTTTTTTCTGTTCAACTGTTGATTTACTTGGCGGCTTGGAGCGCTGCTTTCAGCACATCCTTGGCCGATTGCATGGCCGCTTTATAGGCATCATTGATCGTTTTGGCAGCATCGCTGTAGGTGGTTCTTGCTGCTTTGATCGCAGTCACATACCCATCATTGGCCGCTTTCACCGCTGCTTTTTTTGCCGCATCGGCTGCTTTGATCGCGTCGCGATAGGCTTGATTGGCAGCCTTGCGCTGGTCGGTTGTCCCAGCACAGGTATTCTTCCAGTCGTTCAGCGCGTTGGTGACAGAATCGAAGGCAGCTTTGCCAGCATCAACGATCGCCGTATCTCGGACATCAATTGCTTTTTGATTGGCATCCAGGAGCGCCGCAACTGCCAACACAGAGGCATCGAGCCTTGCTTTGGTCGCAGTGTCTACTGCCACTCGGTAGGCGTTCACAGCTGCCTTCACTGCTGGATTCTTGTAGCCGCGGGCATCTTGCACCGCACGCTGTTCTTGGACCTTCACATCGAGTTTGGCCCGAGCTTCTGCCTGCTTGGCCAGAGCATCAGCGCGTCTTTTTTGCACAGCGGCATCGCGATCGGCCATATTCTTAGCAACTCTGGCCTGATAATCGGCTTGTGCCTGGGCCAATCTTTGCTGCTGTGCAACAGCACGGTCGGTACAGGTTTTTGGTTGCGGCACTGATAGCGGGACAGTGCTGGTGGTGTCAGCGAATGCTGGCATGGGCAGCGAAGCGAGAAGCACAGCTGCGCTTGAAAGTACGAGAAAATGTTTTGTCATAAAAAAATAAAAGATTTAAAATTCGACCTTTCTTATTCTCTATACGCTCGTGGGGCTGCCAATGTTTCGGCGTACCTTGACGGAGCGATGGGGGTATGATACAGTTTTTTTGTACCAAACTCCATGGAGGAAATCATGGGAAATCAAATCGGCTACGTCACTGCAAAC
>CAYNXQ010000099.1:0-3040 GCA_964401185.1 uncultured Gammaproteobacteria bacterium
AGCGGCCATCCGGGCAGAAAAATTAAAGGAAGCGGTGCGTTGGAAAAACAAAGAAGCCTTGGCACAAAAAAAATTGCGCGCGCTCAAAAAAACCGCGGGGGCAACATCCGCGCCGCTGCATGTTGGCCGAACCGAAATTGCCAAGATTGTTGCCCAAACATTGCGTCTTCCCATGGAGACTATTGTGGCCGACGATTGGACGCGGCTTGCAGAACTTCCCCAAGCCCTCAAAACCATGATCCTGGGTCAGGAGCCTGCCATAGATGAATTGACTCGTGCACTCCGTCGCGCTCATCTGCGCGGCCAAAGTGACAAACGCCCGCTGGCATCATTTCTCTTTGCCGGCCCAAGTGGCGTGGGCAAAACTGCTCTGGCAAAAACCTTGGCCGAGACGCTCTATCATGACCCCAAAGCGCTGATCAAATTTGACATGAGTGAATTTGCCGAGTCGCACAGCGTGTCAAAATTGCTGGGCTCGCCGGCCGGATATGTTGGCTATCGCGAACGCAATCGCTTTACCGATGAACTGAAAAAACGACCCTACACTGTACTCCTCTTCGATGAATTCGACAAAGCCCATCCCGATGTCCAAAAATTGCTCTTCCAGATTCTCGACGAAGGTGAATTGACCGATAGTCATGGCAAGAAAATCTTCTTCCCCCATACGATAATCATCCTCACGACCAATGTCGGCGCCGAACTCTACCGTGGTCAGGCACTTGGTTTCGGCGAACAAGAAAAAGGCTTGCAATCGCAAAATATCCCTCGTGAACGGATTTTGGCTCGCCTCAAAGAACAATTTGAATCTGCCCTTCTCGAACGCCTCTCGAGCTTGATCCTGTTTGCCCAGCTTTCGCCCGAAACGATCGAAGCGATTGTATCCAAAAATATTTTGGCTATGAGCCGAGAACTCCAGTCCCGCCGACAGATCGCCATTGTCCCCGACAGCGCTGCAGTTGGCGCCATTGCCAAGACAATCCCAACCTCCGGATCAGGCGCGCGCGCCATTGCCCGCACCGTGGAAGATATTATTCACCGATTGGTCCTGGAGATGCTCGAGAAGCCAAACAAAAAGACATCCTATACATTGGTAAAGTCGGCTGATACGTACCGACTGGTGTAATTCTTCAAAAGGAGGGGGTATGGACCAAGAGCAACAATGGGCCAAGGCGCTGCAGAGCGCCAAACACCAATCGCGCCAGCTCGGGGCGACGCCGCTTGCCATCCAGAAAAAACAAAATCAAGAAGAACTCACCTACTACAAGGGACAATTGCTGCGTCAAGTGCGCGCAGGTGATCGGGCAGGAGTGTCCGAGACCTGGAAAAGACTCCTGAAACTGCGTGCCCGGCAGACTGTGATCGCGCTTGCCAATCTGCGTTCGCTCTACGGCCAAATCGAGCCGACCGCGCTGCAAAAAGAAGTTGAAAAGTATTATCGCGACTGCGCGAGCCTCGGTGCATCACTCCGCGGCGATTTTGGTGTATAATAGTATGGCCGAGAACGCTTCCCAGCTACAGCCAAAAATTTCGAGCGCGATCCGAGACACGCTCCGTGATACGTTGCGCTCCAGCGGTCTTGATATTCCCGAGAGCGAACTCGAAAAATTGTCGTCCTTCGAAAAATCTCTGGCCGAGTCATTGGCTGCGGAACTCCAAGCCAATCCCCCAGTTGGGAATACGTTGCCAGGGGCGGTGGCGCAATTTGGCGAAGAACCGACGCCAAACATTGTTGGCGAGCAAGCCCTGGGGCAAGCGCCAGAAGAAACTGAATCAGGCATCCCAAAAGCACAAGAACCCTCGGCTACGTCGGGGGCCCCCGAAGTAACCGAAGAGCCGTCTGAAGCAAATGAAGAAGAACCAGCTGGCGAAAATCCCGAAGGTGAAGAAAAGGAACCAACTGAAGAAAAGCCTGAGGGAGAAGAAACGCCGGCCGAAGGAACAGAAGGAAAGCCAGAAGGATCTGGTCCCGAAGGTGAGCAAGCGGGTGGGGCGGTAGAACAAACCGAACAGACAGAAGAGCCAATCAAAGAACGTGGCGCTTTCACGCAGACCGTGAATCAAATCCGCAATCGTTCGGAACTGAAAAAAATTGAAGCAGAACTTGTCCAGCTGGATCAAGGACTTCGACCGCTCTCGACCAGGCTGAAAAAAGCCGAAAAAGATCTCCGCCCGCTGGTCAACAAACATGCTGTACTCAAACGCCGGACGCGACGACTCAAATTTTGGGAACTGGTATGCAAAATCATTGGCTGGATTTTCTCCGAAATCGGACTTGGCATAGCGCTCGTCGGTTATGCGCAGTATCTCCATGGCATTCGGATCATACTCCTGCGAGAACAAAAAGAACTCAACCGCCAGATCATCCGCATCCGAGCTGCCCGCATCAAACCGCTGGAAGCAGAACTTGAATCGACGAAAAAACAAATCCAAAGTCTGGAACGCCAGCGTCTGCGCCTGGAAAATCAATCCCTTATCCGATAGCGCAGTCCAATCTAGCACCTAGTACCTAGTCCCTAAAACCTAATACCTGGCATATGGACAAAAAACGCATTGCACTCATTGTCGGATTCATTGCCCTATCGCTCCTCTTGGGCTATGGACTCTATCGTGTGTTTTTTGCGTCCAATGCGCCAGGAGCTGTCGCGCCAGCACCAACCGCAACTGGAGGTACGGCAACGAGTGGCGTAGGGCAATTCCCTCAAGCTTCTACTGGCCGAACGCCAGGCACCGTTGCCGGCGGCGCCAACTTGCCCCAGGCCGGAATAGCACAGCCCATCCAACCCTACACGCCGCCTGGCCCGCTGCCAGAGGTGAAAAAATTGGTGCCAGATCCGGTGGTTGGAGCAGTTGGTGGCAAAAGCGGCGCGCAATTTTACAATCAAACTGATGGTAAATTTTATCGCATCGGACCCGATGGAAAGATCACTCTCATGTCGGATCAGGTGTTTTATAATGTAAACAAAGTCACCTGGTCGCCCAATCAAAGCCAAGCGGTCTTGGAATATCCAGACGGGTCCAACATTGCCTATGATTTTGTGAC
>CAYNXQ010000100.1:0-3013 GCA_964401185.1 uncultured Gammaproteobacteria bacterium
TTTGTCTATTGTTCCAGCATGGCGCGGTATGGCACCAATCATGTTCCTTTTACCGAAGATATGACGCCGCATCCCCAGGATCCGTATGGCATTGGCAAATGGAGCGGAGAACTTTTTTTGAAAAATCTGGCCGATGTCCATGGGATGGAATGGGTGGTGGTTGTTCCGCACAACATTATCGGGCCGCGCCAAAAATACGACGATCCCTATCGCAATGTCGCTTCGATCATGATCAATCGCATGCTCCAGGGAAAACAGCCGATTATCTACGGCGACGGCGAACAGCGGCGCTGTTTTAGTTTTGTTCAAGATGACATTGATATGCTTCTGCTAGTCGCGGAAGACCAAAAAGCCGTCAGTGAAATTATCAATATTGGTCCGGATCAGGAATTTGTTTCCATCAACGAATTGGCACAATTGCTCGCGCAAATTATTGGCATTGATTTTCAGCCCATTCATACTCCAGGCCGTCCACAAGAGGTAAAGCTGGCCAATTGTTCGGCCGACAAAGCGAGGCGGCTATTTCAGTACAACCCCCACGTCTCTCTCAAAGAGGGCCTTCAGTCCATGGTTGCCTATATCAAAGCGCGCGGGCCAAAGCCATTCACCTATCACATTGGGCTTGAGCTCATCACCCCAAAAACGCCCAAGACCTGGTCGGAAAAAATATTCTAGGTATGACGATTCATTTTTTTACCAAAGGGGACACGACGGTGGCCAGTTCCAGACAGCGGGCCCATGTGCTGGCGACGGAACTCCAGCGCTTTCAAGTCGACGTTGTCATACATGCGCCGGCCATTGAATTGATTTCACAGACGCACTGGCCAGAGAAGTGGAAACTTTTGAAACAGATTTTTCAGGGACTTGGTACCGTCAAAAAAGATGATGTCATTTTTCTTCAGCGCACCATTTACAACAAATATTTTTTTATTGGAATTATCGGGTACAAAATACTATTCCGGAGAAAAATGATTTTTGATTTTGATGATGCTATTTATCTGCATTCACCCTGGAAAACCCGGATCCTTACTCAGCTGGCTGATGCGGTGACGGTTGGTTCCCACGAGTTGGAACATTGGGCCAAGCGATTCAATGCTCATGTCTTTCATATCCCGACCTGCACGACTTTCGCTGTTCAACCAAGACAACAATTCTTTTCTGCGCAGAGTGGCCGGGATTTTGTGATTGGCTGGGCGGGCGGCGCCACTGCCCATTTGGAGAACTTGGCACTTTTGCCGCCCGTATTCGCCGAATTGATTCGCCGCGGAGTTCAATGTAGATTTATTTTGGCTGGAGGCAGGGGTGATCCAGCAGTGCATCGATTGTTTGAAGCAGTTCCAGGACTCAAAGTGGAGTTTCTTGAATGGGTTGATCCGCAAAAGATGCCGCAGCTGATGCAGACGTTTGATGTCGGACTGATGCCGCTCCTTGATACGCCCTGGAATCGTGGCAAGAGCGCTTTGAAAGTAATCGAATACATGGCTTGTGGGGTCGCGGCGGTCGCCAGTCCGGTCGGAGAAAACAATTACGTCATCACCGATGGCAAGAACGGCTTTTTGCCGAGAACCGCTAAAGATTGGGCCGATACGATCGAGCAATTGTACCGGAATCCTGAACAGTTGCCAATGATTGGCAGCGAAGCCAACGCCACGATCCAGCAGATGTATAGTTTTGACGCCCAGATCATTCATCTTTTACATATTCTCAATTCTTAAATTATGCCCTTCCTTCCGATCGACAAATCACAGTGGGTGATCAATCCCAAGTTTGACCTGATCTTTTTCATTGGGTCAGCGCTGCTCGGCGTGGCCTACTTTTTTCTTCTCCTCTTCATCCCGCAGCACGCGCTCCTGATTACTGCGATTGTTTGGGTCCTGTTTGCCCAAACGCATTTTGGCTCGACCTGGTTTATTTATTTTGACAAAAAGAATCGCGACTATTTCCGGCAACATGCCCTCACGTATTACGGCCTGCCAGTTTTGATTTTTGTGGTCGTGATGGTGCTTGGCTATTACAACGAAGTGCTGCTGGCCATCCTTATCTCCACTGTATCGCTCTATCACGTCACCAAGCAGAGCCTGGGAATTCTCCAGCTGTATCGCGTGCGCAACAAAGAATTTGCACCGGCGGTGCGCAAGACCGAGAATGCCACGATCTTTGCCTGGACGCTCTTTTTTGCTGGAGCTGGGGCGCTGCGTTTGCCGAATTTTATCCACATGTTTGTGCCGATTTTTCCCTTGGTCAAACTCAGTGTTTGGACGATGCTTGCGCTGGCAATTTTGGGAACCGTGATCGTCGTCTGGCAATATTTGAAACGCGAGCGCAACTCGGTGCCGAAGACCTTATTTCTCCTCAACGCTGCAATCATGTACGCACCCTATCTCTACGCCGCAGTGATT
Source organism: uncultured Gammaproteobacteria bacterium (assembly GCA_964401185.1). Lineage (GTDB taxonomy): Bacteria > Patescibacteriota > Patescibacteriia > Magasanikbacterales > UBA922 > JAHFIC01. The sequence goes on from CAYNXQ010000100.1 coordinate 2,400, forward strand.
CTGGTGGATATTTATCAGATGGAAATTGCTACCCTCACCTCGCTCATCACCCACTACATGCAGTACATGGGGCTCGTGTGGCTGATCAATCGCAACAAGTATGGTGCCGAGACCGAATACGCCAAGCAAAACAAATTTTTGCACGCGCTCTCGAGCAATTACGGATATATCATTGCGGCGATTTTGGGCTACGCCCTGCTGATGGCCTATTTCCGCTGGGGCGCGTCTACCAGTTCGTCAGCGCTTGTGTCCAAGACTATTCCAAACATCGTGCTCGCGCTCACGGCCATTCATTTCTACATTGATGCCTTTATCTGGAAATTTCGCAATCCATTCTACAAAGAAACGGTGACTCCTTTCGTGAAGCCAGTGCAGGTTTAATACAGCTATTAGGCGTTGACGCACGTCGCTTTTTCCACTAGACTTTTGGCAGAAGGAGAAGAACATGGCAAATCTCACCAAGCTGTCTACTGAGCAAATCGGCCGATTCAACAACCAAGTCGAGACCATCTTGACCCGTGTTCAAGAAGGGGATCTAGATATTAATGAAGTGATGACTGCTCTCGAACGTACCAAAATGTCGGGAATTCTGAGGAAAATGATTGCCGCCTGCG
>CAYNXQ010000101.1:0-3011 GCA_964401185.1 uncultured Gammaproteobacteria bacterium
AAGCGCACGATGATCGGCGAATACAAAGTGCAGGGTCGTGGCGGCAGCGGGATCAAGACCATGGCTGTCACTGCCAAAACTGGCAAAATCATTAGCGCCCGCATTATCAATAACACCGAAGAAAAAGATGTCCTGGCAGTCTCGATCAAAGGACAGGTCGTGCGCACTCCGGTCAATACGATCTCGAAACTTGGTCGCGCTACCCAAGGAGTCCGCGTGATGCGCTTCAAAGAAGAAGGTGACACCGTTGCCAGTATCACCCTCCTATAATAGAAGTAGAAAAAATCTCCTGATTCAATCAGGAGATTTTTTGTTATTTGATTTTTCTCAGGGCTTCGCGCAACAGCGCTTCGGTACTTTTGTCGCCAGCCTCGAGCGACGTGACCACATCTTTCGCCACTCCTCTATCATACCCCATGCCGACCAATCCCTCGATCACTTCGACCAAGACATCTGACACCTGACCACTGGCACCACCTGACCCTGAAACAATTTTTGACTTGAGCTCAACTACCAATCGTTCGGCTGTCTTTTTGCCCAGTCCAGAGACGCCGGTAAGGTAGGCCAGGTCACCACGACCAATCGCGGATTGAATTTTGTCGATAGATCCGAGCGAGAGAATGCTCATGGCAGTTTTTGGGCCAACCCCCGAGACAGTAAGAAGGAGCATAAAAAATTCGCGCTCTAGATCCCCTGCAAAACCATACAGATCCATCGCATCTTGCCCAACTTTCAGATAGGTATGAATTTCAATCTCCTGCCCGATGCTGCAGCCGGCGAGCATGGCTGCCGATACCAAGACGTCGTATCCAACACCGCCCGGCGTCATGATGACCAAACGCTGTTTTCCTGCCTGCGCAGGCAGGGCTTTTTCCAAAACCTGTCCCTTGATCCGTGCGATCATACCCTCCAGGATGAAAAATTAGTGACGAAGATATTCGATCAGTGTCTCGACTCCAAATCCATTGGCGCCAGCGCGGATCCACGGTTTACCTTTGCTGCCGGAATACGCAGACGAGAGATCAATATGCGCCCAAGGATAATCGGTAAAATATTGTAGAAATGCAGCCGCCGCACTTGCCCCGCCATAACGACCGCCCCCGACATTTTTCACATCAGCCACTTCGCTTTTTACGGCTTCGGAAAATTCTTCGCCAAGTGGCAAACGCCACAGCGCTTCCCCTACCACTTCGGCCGAAGCGAGCAATTTCTTGCCCAGCGCTTCGTGGTCAAAAAACAGGCCCGACCGCTCGGTACCCAGCGCCACGACACAGGCTCCAGTGAGTGTCGCCAAATCAATCACGGCTTTGGGGTCAAATTGTTTGGCATAGCTCAAAGCATCGGCCAAAATCAATCGACCTTCGGCATCAGTATTGCCAATCTCGACCGTCATTCCATTCATGGCGGTCAAAATATCGTCGGGCCGGTACGCGCCACCGCCAGGCATATTCTCGGTCGTGGGCATAAGGCCGACAATATTTTTCTTGAGCTTGAGTTCAGCCGCAGCCTGAATTGTGCCAAGGACCGTAGCGGCTCCCAACATATCGTACTTCATGTCGATCATCATGTCCCACGGCTTGAGTGACAATCCGCCCGAGTCAAATGTGATCCCCTTGCCCACCAGCACGACCGGCTTCTCTGTCTTCTGGCCACCCCGATATTCAAGAATAATAAACTTTGGTTCTTCGTGAGATCCCTGAGCCACACCAAGGAGGCAGCCCATGCCAAGCTTTTTCATCTCTGCGCGAGAGAGCACAGTAGTCTTCACTGCTGGCAAACGCTTGGACAAATCCTCGGCGACTTTGGCGAGTACCGTTGGCGTCATGTGGCTGGGCGGTGTATTGCCAAGTTTGCGCACCTGATTCACCGCTCCTGCAATCGTTATCCCTTCCGCAACCCCTTTTTCAAATTCTCGCATTGATGCTTTTGGCACAACCAAATTCACTGCATCAAGCCGCATTACTTTGTTCTCAGCCTTCTTGTAGTCGTCAAAGGCATATTCGGCCGTATCCATTGCAATCGCAAGCGTGCTTCCCAGTGTATGGGCTCCAAACTGTTTGCACCAAGACTCGGGGATGTGAAGCGTGATGGTATGGCATTTCTTCTGCTGGATGGCCACAACGGCAGTCCCAACCATGCGTTTCACTTTCTGAATAGACAACTCTTTTTCTCCTCCTGTACCAACCAAAAGATACCGTCCGGGCTTTTCAGAAGCGTCGAAACCAAAGAAAAGTTCCAATGGTCGAGCAGAAAAATCACCGCTGGCGAGAATATTTTCGACCGAGGCACGTAGGGAGGCTGGCAATCCATCCAAAGCAGCTTTTTTGCTCTTGGACTCGGGGACAAAAATCACCAGACAATCAGCTGGTTCGAAGGCATTTTTGACAAAATATTTCTTCATACAGATGAGGCAGTATGTCGGTAGTGTAGCCCACAACTTGACAAAATGTCAATCTTCTGATAGTATTAGAGGTTGTCTCCCGACGTCTGTCGGACCCAAGGCAACGCCAACCTTCAACCGGATGGAAGGAGTCCATCATGACACGCAAACGAGGAAAGTGGGCCATGCTCGCCGAGGAAGCAGAAAAATCTTCAGGGGCATTCTCGGCCGAACCCGAGAAACACGTTCGTCACAAAGAGCGTTACCGGCGGCAACTAACCCTGGCTTGCAATCGCCTGGGCGGCAAGATCCTGGTGAACTACACCTATTGTTCACTGATCGAGGCTCATCGCTATTCCGGAGGTAAACTTTGTGAGACGGTCGCCGTAATCGCCGATGAGTGGGCCAGTATGCAGCTCATCATCGCGAGGCTGACCAGCGCACAACGCGATGGTGAAAAACGAACTCTCCGCAGATTGTACGATTGCAATCAAGAGATCGAAAAAACTATTCTCGACAATCTGGAATATCTCGAGTCGATCCGTGAAGAGCTTCGACAAGATGAACGCCTGATGGAAATCGAGAAGAAATTCCCCGACGTGAATGCGCTCAAGGCACAGATTGCCGCGGA
>CAYNXQ010000102.1:0-2973 GCA_964401185.1 uncultured Gammaproteobacteria bacterium
GAAATTTGCAACCTAAACTGTTCATCTAAATTATGGACAGACGACTTCACCGGCGCGTTGCTGGAGCGTTTGCGGGAGTGGAAATTCTCCGTTCTTTTCCGTAGGGCGAGAGATGGAAATAGTCCGTTTTGCGTAAGTCTGTGGCAAGTGGAGAAAGACCACGATCAGGATATTGACGCACCAACCTTGCCCCGCGCCTTCCTCCTCGCCGCCCACACGCTCGGCCACTGGAAACCGAAGGTGAACAACGAAACATCCCTGAATAGTTGGTGGAGATCCCCTGACAAGGAAGCCATCATTCATGCGAAAGTAATTCCCGGTGAGGATTGGTGTCGTGTACGGGTGATACCGTGGACGAAGGAGGGGAATAATATGACTACATTACTTGAACGTCAGGCAGAGTTTGTTTACAACGCAGCGCGGATCGCAGCCATCGGTGCAACAGCCCCCGTTATTCCTGTGCCGTGGGATGAGCGCGAGCAGCCATTCAAAGACCAATTTTTAAAGGTCATCGAAAGACAATGCGGCCCGCAAAGATCGTCCTCACCAGAGGAATTGCACGGTAGTTGGATGCAGGCGTACTTCGCGATGGGCTGGGTCTATGGCGAGAAGTACGATAGGGAGAATAAAATACATCCCGACCTTGTGCCGTATTCGCAGCTTGGACCGCTTGAGCGCGACAAGGATGCCGTGTTCGTTGCGCTGTGTGAAATTGCGAGACAGTGGATTTACGATCTGCCCGCCACCCCACCCCCACCCAAGGACGAAAAATGAACATCGGCCAAGAAATTCTGGACAAGATCACCGATAGCAATTTGTGTGCTGCAATTTGTGGGCACGATGACAGCCACGGAACCGTGATTGTCTGGTCATCTGGAGCGGCAGAACAGTTGGAGGCCATCATCAACTCTGTAATCAACAGGCGTGTGGGATCGTACAAGTGCGAGGAATGTGGAGCATGGCATCTGGATGGGTGCAGCACAGACAAACGAAACAAGAAGGACGAAAAATGAAACATAAAATCCCCCTGTTAATGGTATTTGGTTTGGCCCTGTTTGGTGGGTTGGTAACGTCATCAATCATGCACCTGATTCACAACTCCACCCCCACCCCTGCGCCGCCCTTCATCATTCGTAAGCATGACGATACTAATATCATTTTCAAAATTGCCAACATTGATCCCACCAACGGGATCGCCTACGGAACCGCCTACTGGCAACCCACCGTCACCGAGAGCAACGGGGTGTGGATCGTGAAGTTTGATAAGGAACCAAAGTCCGACCGGCCTTCGATTATTACATTGTTTGGTGTGATAGACGCTATTGTTGGCATAATTCTTTTCATGTTGGGTTACAAAGTTGGATGGTCTGTGTGTTGGAGTTTGCATATTGAGTATGCTAAACAGGAAAGACTGAAACAAAATAACAATAAGGAGAACAAATGAAAAACTTAAATCCTCTTTTTTCAGGTATATTAGACTCTCATTTTTCAATGAGTGAACCTATAAAAGCCGATAACCATGTATGGTGCCGATTCACTGGCCCTGGAAGAGGGGATTGCCTGCGCTTTGTTGGACTTCCAGACAAATTTGATGGAACGACCACGGATACTTATGGAATACCTCATGGATGGTGCGAATACTGCTGGTTAAGTTATTCTCATCACACATTGAGATCGGCCATAAGGAGATTAAGTGAAGAATGGAATGAAAAAGATAAGTTATCTGCAGTCATAGGAGGCTGCAAATGCAAGACAAGATGCGCCCAAGAACTCCGCACCCTGCTCGAAGGAAAGGAAACGAAATGAGCAAACGACGGTGTTGTGAAAAATGCGGTGAAAAATCAAATCTTTACCCGGTTGGAGGTCAAATGTTGTGCGGACTTTGTGTGGATGACCTGACCACAGATAACAAGCTCCGCACCGACCTGCTGGCCCTTGCGGAGAAGTGGGAGAAGGAATACATGTCCGCTGCCCATGACATGATTGATTTTAAGATGAAGTGGGTCATTGGAAATTGTTCCAGAGAACTCCGCGCCCTGATCGAGAAGGAGGACAAATGAGCAAACTACGATCTGAATGTTGTGATGCGCCATTAAAAAAGGTGCACGTTGAAAATGGAGGAATGGCCTCCTTGGACTTGCTTTTATGTTCAAAATGCAACAGCAAAAAGAAGATGTCTGTGAGCCGCTCCGATCTGCTTACCCTTGCGGAGAAGTGGGAAACCGAAGCTTTAAAAAATCCAATGCGATTTTCCGAGACCAGTGATTGCGCCAAAGAACTCCGCGCCCTTATCGAGAAGGAGGGGGAATGATATGACACCTGAAACCATATTTCGTAGGTTATCTAAAATCGCAAGGGAAAACATCAAAGCGTTTGGAAGTGAGGAATGGGAGCGCAGGTGCGAATATTGGAAAGGTGCGCTGGGAGAATCACGGGGGACAGTAAAAACGAGCGAAGAGTTGCTTCAGGAAATTCGTAATCTTAGAAGAAAATGCTTGATAGAGGAGAAATCGAAATGAAAAAACTAAGGACAACCTATAGAAACGAAGACGGTAAAATGGTAGCCATCGCGCCCCTCGACGTAATCGCCTCCCTATCAAATCTATATTTCGAGAAAACAGGAACCAGTCCAAAAATGAGTTTTTATTCTTGGCTGGATGCAGTTGGTGTCGAACCCAATGAAAAGGCGTGGAGAGATATTTTGGAAAATCCTGATAAATATGAATTTGAAAGTGGCAAGGAGTAAAATGAAACGAACCATTTGCAGGTGGCTGGAAGATGAAGATGGTACTTGGTGGGCGGACTGTGGCGAAGATCGAGGAATGGAATTTACAAATGGTATTCCATCTGAAAACAAATTTGTGTTCTGCCCGTACTGCGGAAAGCCTTTGGTGGAAGTGAAATATGAGGAGAAACCGAAATGAAAAAAACAATAGAAATTCTGATGGTGGATTTGTTTAATTTCTTGGCAGA
>CAYNXQ010000103.1:0-2899 GCA_964401185.1 uncultured Gammaproteobacteria bacterium
GAGAACAAGCACGATCACCAGCGCCCCGGAAAAGTCGCGAAAGACTATCCCGGCTTTTCCCTTGAGCGAACCCGAGGCCAATCCAAGGCCAATCAGAGCTGGAGCAGTCCCCAAAGCAAATACACCAAGCGAAAGAGCGCCTGTTGCAAAACTGCCGGTCGCAAGCGCATAGAGTTGCAGAGCCTGGGTAAATCCGCAGGGCAGAAAAAATGTTCCTGCGCCCAATAGGAGCGGCATGGCTGGGTGGGCATGATGTTCTGCATCCATCACCCGGTGAGACCATGATTTTGGCAATCGTGGCATCAAGGCCTTGAGCCACAGAGGAGCCAAACCAAGCATATCGAAGCCCATGATGAGCATATAAACTGCTGCGACAATCGCAATCGCTCCGGTCAAAAATGGCGATGGCGACAGCGCGTACCCCAAAGCTCCGATCAATCCGCCGAGCATGGTATACGAGATGATGCGTCCAAGCACGAATAGCCAAATGGGTTGCATGCCAGCGCCATACTGTTCACGAAACTTGGCCGCAGCCGAAAGCATTAGTCCGCCAGAAACCGCTATACACGAAGAACTGGCTGCCACGAGGCCGAGGAGAAATATTGCTCCCAGGCTTGTCTGCTTATCCAACGCAACACTGGCGGTGAAGAGCCCCAGACTCGACAGGAGCTTGCCGAGGATTATAACCAAAGCAAACAATCCGACCAGCTGCACAAAGCTCACTCGCTTGATGCTCGCGCCTGGTTTTCCCGGGCCATGAGCGCGCACCACATACCCTTCTTTGGCAATCGCCTCTTGGAGCGCCGCAAGAGATGGTTCGGACTGATAGGTAATGCGTGCGATTCCCTTGTTCGCCTGGACCACTACCTTTTCTATACCCGGAATTTTTTTGAATCGCCGTTCGATCGTCACTTCGCAGCTATGGCAATGCATACCATCGATGCCGATCTGCATCTCGCCCCTCGCAGTCCCATCGGGCGCATGCACAGAATGAATTTGAGAAGACATAATAAAAACGCCTAAAAATTAATCCCTCCTACCAGACCAGGAAAAACCTTAGGCGCTCTTGGGATGTAAAATCCCATCGGAAAAAAGCCACGAGAAGTAGGAATAGAGAAGAAGGCCAACAGAAAAATCAAATCGCCGTCGCCAACGTTGGAAGATGCCATCTGTGTGTACGACTGATTGCGCGCGCCACAGGACGATGGCCAGTAGAAAAAGTACAGCGCTCGTCTTCACGACAATAAGAAAAAGTGTTTGCCACAATTCTGCGTGCGCAAATGGCGTCATGTCGCACATGGCAGACTGACTCGCCATAAATGGACAGTGGACCATCCCATGGCCGTTTGCTTCCATCTGCATACCAAAGAGGGCAAGGGCGCCTACAGCAAAGATGACGATGCTCGCAAAAAATTTGTTCATAATCATAATGTATTTTTATCGTACTCCACACCAGACAGCTTGTCCAATCCAATGTATCGGCAGACCAAAACTATGCCAGACTACCCAGGACTCCGCGCCTATACATTTACATTTGGATAAGGGGCTGGCATACTGAACATATCTTTTTTCTTTTGTATGAAAATGAATCCACTCACCCCCGAAGAAGAGCGTGTGATTGCAAACAAAGGAACAGAAACGCCATTCACTGGCGAATACGATGATTTCTTTGTAGAGGGAACATACCTCTGCCGTCGTTGTGAGACGCCGCTCTATACCTCGGATGCCAAATTCCACTCGGGCTGCGGTTGGCCCAGCTTTGACCAGGAAATCCCAGGTGCAGTGAAGCGCATCCCCGACCCCGATGGCAGTCGCACCGAGATTGTGTGCAATACTTGCCAAGCTCACCTAGGCCATGTGTTTACCGGCGAGCACTACACACCAAAAGACACTCGCCACTGTGTGAATTCCATATCGCTCAAATTTGTACCAAAAGAAAAAACCGCCTAACGCATAATTATGCCTCAATCACAAACAATCATCTTTGGCGGCGGCTGCTTCTGGTGCATGGAAGCGGTGTTCCAGATGCTTCGCGGCGTCGCATCAGTCACTTCGGGATATGCTGGCGGAAAACTGGAAAATCCCAGCTACGAAGTGGTAAGTTCCGGCACATCTGGCCATGTGGAGGTAATCAAAGTTGATTTTGACCCGAACATTGTCGCACTCGACGATTTGCTGTCGGTCTTCTTCTCGAGCCATGATCCAACTACTCCCAATCGCCAGGGCAATGATGTGGGTCCGCAATACCAATCCGCGATCTTCTATACTACCGATGAACAAAAGGCGACAATCGAAGCGTTTATTGGAAAACTAACCGAAGAAAAAACATTTTCCAAACCAATCATTACCGATCTGCACCCGCTCCTTGCATTCTATCCAGCCGAGAAATACCACCAAAATTATTATCGCAACAATTCGGACCAGCCGTACTGCCAATTTGTAATTGATCCCAAAATCGCCAAACTCCGCAAAAACTACGCCCATCTTTTGAAATAAAAAAAACAGATGTAATACACATCTGCACAGTCTGTTTCTATGGGCCTCGCCTCTGATCCAGCACGCGTTCGATGATCTGCCACAGAACGTCATCAGGAAAACTATGCCGATCGAAGTACAGTTCATCTTTGGCTCCCACTGGCGATAACACGCGCGCGCGTTTGCTGACGTCAAAGTTATGGACGGTCACGATGGTAGCTGCATCTTCACTCCAACGTGTCTCGTGAAAACGAAAAGCGGGAAAATGATAGTGCCTGCCTGCCGGCAAGACTTCCTCTCTCGTCACTACGAGATGGTAGCGAGTCGACCTATCCAGCTCCATGGGCGTGGCTCGTCTTTCTGCCTGATAACACCCCGCGATATACATCTGGTGCGTTCCATCCGCATCTGGCTCAACATCGTA
>CAYNXQ010000104.1:0-2868 GCA_964401185.1 uncultured Gammaproteobacteria bacterium
GATGTCAAGAGGAAAAATACAGTCCATGATTCTTGAACGGCACCAGAGCAAGTACGACCGCCTGGACGTAGAATGACGTGCGATCAATCACATTGCCAGTGAGAAGACCAACCGAACCATTCTCCTGCTTGGAATTGGTTTTCCCAAATACAATATCATCGGCTTCCCCTAATTCTTTGCCTTCTCGAATCAGGACCATAATTTTGGGCGGAAGAAAAAAAGACCCGGTCTTGCCCTTGCCCACCTGGCCAGTGGCGTGCCGTATCACGACCCAGGCAAAAGCAGACATCTCGCCATCATTTTCTTCAATGCCTCCTTCCACACCAACCCAAAACTGCGCGTTCTTTTCCTGCCCCGCAATATGCTGCATCCGATTCCAGGCGCCTTGAAAAGTTTCTGCATTACTCATTGGTTGGGCCGAGACTCCGCTGGGTGCCGACACCCCAGAACACTCCAGAGGCTCATGCGGAAACATGCGTTCGAATCCTGTCCGAACAGCCGTGATTTTTACTGGATTAGCAGAGGCGACGAGAATGCGAGGCATAGGCTTGACAAAATACAATAGATATGATATACTGATGAAAGCAAAAGAAGTTGTCATGCGCAAGAAACTAAGTCGAGTTTTCCCACATACACATCCTTTGCCCTTTATTCATAAATATAACACCTATGATGGGCACCATCAAACGATTGACCGAAAAAGGTTTCGGTTTTATCGCCTCAGAAGGACTTGGGAAGGACGTTTTCTTCCACAGTAATTCTCTGGTCGACGTGAAGTTCGATGAACTCCACGAAGGAGACGCGGTATCATTTGATACCGAGGAATCTCCAAAGGGATTGAACGCGATCAACGTCAAACGCGCGTAAGATTACCTAAAATAAAATATCTCCCGAATCGGGGGATATTTTATTTTTTATCTAATCCCGGTGTCGCACGAGATCGTGAGTGGCGCAAATTGGCCAGAGACGACACGGACTGTTGCCGGCGAACAGCGCGGCAGCGTGGCGCCACCACTGGCCGCAAATTGATATGTGCCTGGTGCCAAGTCTGCTTGAAATGTGCCGTCAGCCCCGCTCGCGATCTGTTTGGAGAAGCTGGTATCGCCTGATTTGGTAATCATGATCGTAGTTTGATAGGGCTTTGGCGCGCAGGCAGGGTCTGGTGGAATACGTTCTACCGGACAGGTTGGCCCAAGCTCAACTTTGCCAATTACACCACTGCCTCCAGCAGCTGTGAAGACAAAGCTTTGGGCCATCCGGTCAAGGATGCCGACGAATGTTGCCTTATCAAATTCTTTCACTGTGCCGGGCGTATAATTGTAGATATTACCCGAGTGCAAGAGTTCCACCATCTCGTAGCACGCGCCATTTCGTATCGTCCGATAGACTTTTGTCTCATACAGATTGCCAGCAGCCGGGCTCACTCCCGAAAAGGTATACCACGATGCGCCGGCGAGCGAAGCAATACCCGTCTCTTTTTCTTCCCCCGAATTGCTGGCAGCACTGCAATTGGCCAGTGCCGTCGGCGCTTTGCTCACCCCAACGATCAATGCCGCTTCGCCAAGATTCGTGCCAGCAAAAAGCGCTTCTGGCAGAAACAGTCCTACCGCAGCCTGACCAGTGACTGGCAAGTAGCCTTCAAACGCTTCATGTTTTGGAGTGACGGTGCTGGGATAGGAAATAGAAAAACCATGGGCAGTATCACGATATATTTGATTATTTGTTCCTGGAATGATACTGACTGTTCCAGAGGACGGCGCAATTGCATTTGATTGGCCCAATCGCACGATCTCGTAGCTCACAGCAATGACTCCGACAAGCACGATACCAAGCGAGAGAATGACTCCAGCGTATGATTTCTTTTTCATAAGATAGAAAATTAGTTTTTGTTGGTAGAGATAGCATCTTGGAGTATACTCCAACCAGCTGATAAATAACACTTTTCTTTTCCCTATGGATTACGAAACATTGGCAACGAAAGACGTGGTAGAAAAAACCATTGCTTCACTCGCCGCAAGACACGTGGAGGCGCTGGTGGTGGAAAATGGCGTCGAGGCGCTGAAAAAGATTCAAGAGCTGATTCCAGCAGGATCATCGGTGATGAATGGATCTTCGCGTACTCTTGAACAACTTGGATTTGTCGAGTATCTGAAGGCCGGGGCTCACGGTTGGAACAATCTGCACGAAGGCATTTTGGCAGAGAAAGATCCTGCCAAGCAGTCAGCGCTCCGCAAGCAAGCAACCCTGTCGGAGTATTACCTGGGCAGTGTCCATGCCATGGCGGAAACTGGTCAATTCATCATTGCCTCAAATACCGGCAGTCAGTTGCCGCACATTGTCTTCACCTCGCCCAATCTCATCTTTGTCGTGAGTACGAAAAAAATTGTGCCAACCTTGACGGATGCGCTCAAGCGGCTGGAAGAGTACGTAATTCCACGAGAAGAAAAGCACATGCAGGAGCTCTATGGCGCGCACACTGCCCCCAACAAGATTGTGATCTTCAATGGTGAAAATCCCATACTGGGCAGAAAAGTCCGTGTGATCTTTGTAAACGAAGATTTGGGATTTTAGGATGTGATTATTGGGAACGATGCGGACAGCCTGCCCAGCAGCACGGCCGACGCATGCCGCCCTTCATTTTCGAGAGGGCTTTCTCGATGCGAATATTCCTCGTCTCCGATTTTTTGCCAGAAGTCACCCAACAGATCCACTCATTGCGCGCGAGCGGCGTAATATCCTCCCAGAGTGTCTGGACTGCTGGGACAGAAGCAATGGCTTTTTGCAGATCCGCTGGCAGATGATGCACCGGACCAGGCGGAAGTTGTTTTTTGCTCATAGCGTTAGGTTTGCATCGTTTGCTTGATTGCC
>CAYNXQ010000105.1:0-2827 GCA_964401185.1 uncultured Gammaproteobacteria bacterium
AGGTACACGCCATCGGCCGCGGCCAGAAAATAGAAAAGCGGTGCAAAACCTGGGGTAAGCCCATGGCGAACGAGAAACCGTGACAGGATGTCCGCTTGGTCTGGGTCGATCAGATTGACCAGGAGATCGTACGTGCACAAGATGATGCCGAAACCGATGAGGAGAATGCCCGTCGCCACTTTTTTCCAATTCATAGAAAAATCCTACCACAGGCCAACGCTGCCTGCAAATCACTCCTGTATGCGTATTGCTCACATTGTCTGCACCTATCCGCCCTACTATGGAGGCATGGGTTCGGTTGCGCTCGAGATGGTTTCTGGACTCATCCGCCTGGGGCATGAGGTAGAAGTCTTCACCCCACTCTTGAACGAACTTCCCGAAGAACATCTGGCAACAGCGCGGCGAGTCAAGCCGACCCTCGCCTTGGGCAATGCGGCCTGGCTGCCAGGATTGGTAAAGGAATTGGCGGCCTTTGACCTGGTGCATCTTCATTATCCTTTTTTTGGCACAGCGGGCAGTGTGGCTCGTTTTCGGAGGCTGTATCCGGAAAAACCACTGGTCGTGACCTACCATATGGATACCCGCGCGCCTGGATGGAAAGGGCTTATCTTCAAAATGTACAATCGTTTCTGGATGCCACGGATTCTTGCTGCTGCGGATGCGATTACGGTGAGCTCTTTTGATTATGCGGCACAGTGCCAGGCCAAAGCATCGTTCGAAATACAGAAAGAAAAGTGGTTCGAGATCCCATTTGGTGTGGATACCGATCGCTTCTACCCTGGATCAAAATCGGTGGAACTTTTTTCTCGGCATGAACTTGATCCGAACATCCAAACACTGCTGTTTGTCGGCGGTATGGATGCGGCCCATTATTTCAAAGGCATTCCAGTACTCCTCGATGCTGTGGCTGATGTTGTGGCAGCAGGGAGAGAAGTTCAGCTCGTCTGCATTGGCGATGGGGAACACCGCGCCGATTTTGAACGCATGGCCTGGACGCTCGGGATAAAAAAACAGACACGATTTGTCGGTAGTGTTTCGGCTGAGGAATTGCCAGCCTATTACCGAATGGCTGATTTGTTTGTTTTGCCTTCGATCAATCATGGCGAAGCCTTTGGCATGGTTCTCCTCGAAGCCATGGCAAGTGGTGTTCCTGTGCTTGCCACCGATATCCCGGGCGTACGTGTTGTTGCCCTCGGCGGGGGATTTGTGATTCCACCCAATGATCCCGGCGCACTCGCTGGCGCAATCGATCAATTTTTTTCTCTCTCAAATGAAGAGCGTCAGGCTTGGTCACAGAAGGCGCGTGAATACGCCGCTACTCGGTATCGCTGGGCGCCAATTTTGGAACAGCTTGATCAATTGTACACAGGACTCGTCTTAAAAAATAAAAAAGAGTATACTATCAAATAGTTTCGGGTTTCGTATTTCGAATTTAGTATTTTTCAATCATATGGGCCGCTTCAAAAATGGATTATTTTTTGGATCACTCTTCGGCGCTTCCTTGATGTGGATGAGTGTCACCAAAGAGGGAAAGAAAACTCGTCAACAGCTCTTGAATCAGGCTGCCGAAATCTACAAGGACGTGAAAAAAACAGTACTGGCTTCGCCCGAGTGGCGCAAACTGAGCAAAGAGAAGTATGTGCGAGTGGTCCGTGCTGCTGTGGAACGATATGGCAAAGAGTTTGAATTATCAGCGGATGCAAAAAAGATGCTTGTGAAGATTGTGACTGGTCAGTGGTCTCGCCTCGGAAAAGAATGAGTTATCAACAGATTTTTGTTGTTCGGATAGTCTGTGGTATACTGTAGACATATATTATTTTTTTATGTCGAAGATTCATCGAAAAAAACATTCTACTCACTCATCTTCATCGCATGATATGAAGCATCACGTTGTGGTTTTGTCGCGTGGAGCATTGTATTGGGTCATCGGCCTGTGTACGACACTCATTGTAACAGCGGTTATCTGGGGGGTTGCAGCCAGCCATATTGCCAACGCAGTTGGTACAACGACATTTAAATCACTTACGGTCGACAAACCAATGGTCATGACAGATGATGTGGATGAACAAACAGCCACACTGGTTGTGAGTAGTACCGACCCGACCGCGCTTACCGATGTTCGTTTGCTTGTAAACAAGATCAATAGCGCATCACAACCCTATCGCGGCTATTTTCACTGGGCGGCCACAGGAGGATTTTCTACATTCAGTGTCTATGGAAATACCACGGTCCGATTGGTTCCGGCTGATTGTGATCGGATTGTCGATCCAGCCAACAATACCATCACATTCCATTTCCGCTGGACCATGAACCCAACCTACGGTGATATTGCAAATAATGACATCTCCTACTGGTTTAGTGAGCCAGCGAATGGGTATAGCGTTGGTTTTATTACGCCGCCGGGAACAAATTTTGGTGTCCAGGTTGTCCCGTCCCAATATTCATCGTTCAAGAGTTTGGATGTCGACAAACATGTTGTTTTGGCGGATGATCAAGATATTCAGACTGCCCGGGTAAGCTTCAATGTTGGTCAATTGAGCAACATCAGTAGTGTACTCATGACGGTCAATCTTGCAAATACTGCGAGTAATCCCGCTCGCGGATATTTTTCCTGGAAGCCCGGTGTCGGGTTCTCTAAAGTCGGCACAACGTTGGGGAATACCTTGGTTGATTTCTTGCCCGACCAATCTCAAGTTCAAGTTGATCCGACCAGCACCACGGTGACCTACGTCTTCCGTTGGAAATACCTGTCAACTGCCGCACCGGTTTCCGACGATGATATTTCCTACAATTGGTCCGAGGCCTCGGGAGTCATTGCAAACGCTTG
>CAYNXQ010000106.1:0-2810 GCA_964401185.1 uncultured Gammaproteobacteria bacterium
CGAGCACCTGTTCCGCCTGATCGACGGTGGCAAGATCACCGTCGAAAACCTCCAGTCCTTTCTCGAGCAGCCGAACAAGCTGATCGAGCCATGCAAGTGGGAGGTCTGGAAGACCATCAAGCTCGGAAGTGGCCCCAAGACCGCCGACGATTTCCGTCGTTCCCTCAAGGAAGGCGGATGTCGCATCGGAAGCTGGGCCGATAACCTCCTCTGCCAGCCCGCCTTCAAGGCGGCGTCCAAGGAGGTCGAGGTCGACCTGGTGCGGGTCGCAGTGGCCGAGCTTGGTTTCCCCAAAGGAGCCAATCGTCAGGCCATCTACGATCGAGCCATCGAACTCGGTCTTGAGCTCTGCCCGGCCGAGGTCGGTCCCCAATTGCGTTTGCAGTACCAGGATCAGCCTCTCGGAGAGTGGCTGGTGATGGGCATGGAGCCGATCACCGGTTCGGGCGGCCGCCTCGGGCTGTTCAGCGTCGAGCTCGATGACGATGGTCGGTGGCTCGTCGGCGGCTGTGGCGACCCTGGCGGTGTCTGGTTCAGCGAGAACACCTTCCTGTTCGTGCGTCCCCGCAAGTAGATGTGCCGCAACCCTTCCCCCCTCTGGGTCACAATTCGAGGGGGTTCCAAAACCAAAACCCCGTCTTGAAGCAATTCAAGGCGGGGTAAATTTTTTTATAGAAAACTTACTAGCTTACAGGCCCACAGGCTTACTTACTTCACCTACTGTCGGATCGGCATCACAATATAGAGATAATCGGCGCTATTCTTTGGCTGGAAGAGGCATGGACTATCCCCACTATTCACCTTGAACCCTACCTCATCGGTCTCCATCTGCTGAAGCCCATCGATCACATAGCGAAAATTGAGAAGAATCGAATTTTCTTCGCCCTGCACATCTGCATCCACCTCGGAGCTATGCTCGCCAGTCTGGGTACTGGTCGAAGATACACCTACAGTTTTGCCTTCAGCATTGAGATCAAAAGATACGGCGTTGACTCCGCTGGTTGCAAATAAACTAGCGGCTTTAATCTTGTTTACCATCACATCTGTTGGGAATGTAGCAATGGTCTTGAAATTGGCAGGGATTATCTGAGCATAGTCTGGATAGCGCCCATCGATCAGTCGGGCGGTCATCTCGAACCCATCATAGCGCAGGGCTATTTGATTCTCACTCACCCACAGACGAGCCTTGCTCTCACCATCAGCACTTTCACCCAGGGTGAGTAGTCGAATCATCTCGAAAATCGCTCGCGCTGGGACAATTGATTGGACCACATCCGTCCCTTGTTCCACCACAAGCCTGGTCTCGGCCAGACGATACGAATCTGTAGCTGCGAGCAAGAGCCCAGAATATCGCTCGGTAAAGAATCCGAAATACACTCCCGAGAGCTCTGGTCGAATCTCATTTTTTGCCACAGCAATCACTGTTTTTGCCAGCGCGTGCTTGAGCGCAGGAGCCGAGATGGTGTATCCGTGTGTTTCCTCTATATCTGGGATCACTGGGTACTCATCGGCAGATGTGCCTTTTATTTTTGTTCGGGAGCTTCCACTAGTCACCAAGAGTTCATTGTCCACCATCTCTACTTCTACTTGATTGTCAGAAAGCAAATGCACATAATCAGAAAAGGTTTTGGCTGGCACAGTAAAAGCGCCGGTTTTCTCGATCTTGGCTCGAAGGACTGCGCGTACCGCTACTTCCAGATTGGTCGCCACCACTTCTACTTTGGAATCACTCACCACAAAATGAAGGTTGTTCAAAATCGGCAAATTGGTATTCTTTCCGGTCAATGGAGTCACCAAGCTCAAGACATATTGCAGGTTCTCTTTGGTGCAGACAAACTTCATACACACTCGTGGTTAGTTAATTGATATATATTAATCTAATAGTAGTAGTAGAACTGTGGGAACAGTGGACAAGTAGAACTTTTTGGCCAAGTAGAGCGGTGGTTTGGGTTTTTTTACCTCACAGCCGTAGTATCGCAATATGTGTGTGGAGTGGTGGTAACTTTTGTGAAAAAGTTTTACCCTGTGGATACAACCCGACTTATACACTCGTTTTTCTCACTTTTCCACTTTTTCTTTTTGAATATTGTACTTCAATTGTGGACAAGGGGGATAAGACTCAACCAACTCCAGAATACAATCGTTGTTTGATCATTTCTATTTCTTGCTTCAGTTTCATATCGTTTTCTATTTCGGAACTGATCTTGGTGTGGGCATGCATGGCAGTCGTGTGATCGCGGCCACCCAACTCGTCGCCAATCGCTGGGTATGAAAGTTTGAGTTCTTGGCGCAGGAGAAACATGATGATTTGGCGAGGGAAGGAAAGTTTTTTCTCACGGCTCTTGCCCAAAATATCATCGAGACTTAGATCATAGAAGCGAGTTACCTCGTTGATCAGCTCGCGCGGAGTGATAGATTTCTTCATGCTTTGGCTCTCGTAGGTGACGAGGATGGATTTCACCACGTCTCTGGTTGGTTGCATGTGCTTCAATTCCTGAAAAGCCATCACTTTGTTTAGCGCCCCTTCAAGCTCACGGATGTTGCTTTGGATGGTGGCGGCAATAATCTGAATAATCTCGGGCGCTAGGTTCAAATTCTTCTCCTGACATTTGGTCTGGAGGATTGCCACGCGGGTTTCTAGATCTGGAGCCGAAATATCAGCGATCATACCCCATTCCAGTCGACTGCGCAGGCGATCTTCTAGGGCCGGAATGGCTTTTGGGGTGCGATCACTGGTCAAAACCACTTGTTTGCCATGCTGATGAAGCTCGTTGAAGGTGTGGAAGAATTCCTCCTGGGTCTGTTCCTTG
>CAYNXQ010000107.1:0-2801 GCA_964401185.1 uncultured Gammaproteobacteria bacterium
CAGACAAAGATATCAAACTCTATATCAATTCCCCTGGCGGATCCGTGACGGCTGGCATGGCCATCTACGACACCATGCAATACATCAAGCCGGATGTCTCGACCATCTGTATCGGCATGGCAGCGAGCATGGGATCAGTCCTTCTGGCCGCCGGAGAAAAAGGCAAGCGATTTTGTCTGCCCAATAGCGAAGTGATGATCCACCAGGTGCTTGGTGGTGCCGAGGGACAAGCCAGCGATATCAAGATTCATGCCGAGCATATCCTGAAGATGAAAGACAAGCTGAATCAGCTCTTGGCCAAGCACACAGGCCGCGACCTGAAAAAAATTGAAAAAGACACGGATCGCGATTACTTTATGACTGCTGCCGAAGCCGTGGAATACGGCCTGGCCGACAAAGTGATCGAATAGTAATACTTTGACGCAACTCAGGATAAATAAAACACCCCCCTTTCGGGGGATGTTTTTTATTCTGGAAGGAAAACCCTCCAATGCTGTATCCAAGAAGGTGTGTCCCAGGGACATGCGAGCCGAAGCCAACTTGTCCTGCAACACACCCCCATGCTTGTCGTGGATACAGAGTTATACGTACTTATACCTGCAAACATTCACGAAATAACTACGTACGAACTCTACTTCCCCCAACGAGCGAGGATACTTTTGTTGTCCAGTTCGAAACTATAACTTGAGAGGGAGACATTTCTCCCTCATGAACTGATACCATATAGTATCAAAAAGCCCCTGATTTGTCAAGGGCTTGAGTACAAATATAGTAAGGATAGTCTTATTTTCCGCTAAAACAAGAGAAAAATCAATCTGGAGATAGGGGCAGTGTCGCAGCACCAGGAATAGCTTCGGTCGAGGTAGCTGCCCCGACCAGGCACACCTGCTGAAGCGGCCTATAGTAGCTGTCGAATACCTGATCTTGCTTGGTCCCATCAGGCAGTTCACGGGTGTAGGTGAACGACGCTTCGGCGCCGCGAAATGGATTTTGACATTTCTTTTCTCCTGGCGGCAAGGTATTGGTTTCTATGGTCTTTGTCCCATCATCATAGGGAATCCAGCGTTTGACCTCTGGCGCACCATAATACCCTTTTCGCCCATCGCTCGTACCCCATAGCGTGAAGACCAATTGAGATTTTTTTACATCCATCGACGTTTCAAGAAGAAGTGCATGTCCGGTATCATTTTTGAAGCGAAAATCTGGAGATGGATCATAAATAGTTGCATCTGTTCCAGGATTGCCATTGCGATAATCGCCATAGTAATGCACCACCAGCGAATGATTGCGCCGTTCGGTAATCGGCATGCCGCTATTCATGGCCATGCGGAAAAGGGTGGTGCCAATCTGACAGAGTCCCCCGCCAATTTCGGGCGTAATCTGATCTCCCTTGATCACCAGCTCCGGCAGATACCCAGCATCATCGGTAAAGGGCCGCAGATAATTGAGCGCAGAAAAATCCTCATTGGGTTTGATGAGAATGCCGTTCAATTTTTGCACGGCATTGCGGATATTTTTTATGCGATTAGTAGCGCTCCCAGAAAAATCAGATATGCCAACCCCCAGGATCTCGGCAATTCCGAGATTGTTGGCTTGCGCTGTGGTAATGTTTGGTTCCTGTGTTTTGGTTACCACTGGAACGTGATTCACTACGCCCTCATCATGAAAGGTGCGTTCTCGAAATGCTCCATCAGCTGCAGCGAAAGTCGCGTCGGGATCAAGCGTGATGCCCGGATGAGACCCTTGAAATTCTATCACCCGGCCAGTATCGTCTGCCCGAAACTTCGCATCTTGCGCCGGAGTTTCAATGGTTGGAAGAATTCGATTTATGGCCGCATCCAAAAACGCCGCTTTATTCAAACCAAAAGCAATTTCGCCAGAAGGAACACGCTCGGCCACGAGCCAATCGGCCAGCTGACTGGATGTGATCGGCCATTCATATGGCTTGTCCGTGTATGGATCAGTGTAGGTAAGTGTCAGCCCATCCTGACCAAAAATAATCGGCAAGCGAGGCAAAATCGGCTGGAGATCATTCGCCTGCACTCCTGGTTCAAGAAATCGCCGCACCAGAGTCACTCGAGGCGTCTCCAGACGCGACCAAGCAGACACCATATCTGCGATCGCCTGATCATATTGATAGAGCACGCCGCCATGCGCCGGCTCTATATCATAGGCAAATGGTTTGAACGATCGGACAATGACACGCGCATCCTCGGGCGGCTGTTGTTTTTCATGAACATGTGCGGCCAAGACCATCCGGAGTTGCGGATTCACGGTCACTTGCGATAGTGATATGTGAGGATGTTCGATCGCCGTTACTACGGGGGCAAGGAGCGCTTCCAGGATAAACCGGCTTCGTCCATACTGCAAGAGATGAGCAACTGTCTGATCAAGATCCACCGTCAACAAATCAATTTTTGCTTCATCGGTCGTAATGGTTGGATCAATCGTAAAGGTACTTTGAGTGGGCGCGCCTTCCAAAGAGACTTGAATTCCTGTATCACTCATGGCTGTGAGGCGAGACGCGAGTCGCCGTTTGGCAGTGGCCGCATCCAATCCGCCAACAGGGACAGTGCCGACAAATACGCCTGGCAAAATCCGTCCGCGAAAACTTTCTGCATAGACAAAAAGACCGCTGCCAATACCAGCGACCAAAATCACGACAATCAGTGAGACGACCCCAACCCGAGGAGCGGACATAGGTCAAAACTATTCATCGACAATCGTAATGGGAATTGGATTGTCGGTCTGCTGTTTGGGCACGCGAATGGTGAGCACGCCATTTTTGTATTCTGCTCGCG
>CAYNXQ010000108.1:0-2773 GCA_964401185.1 uncultured Gammaproteobacteria bacterium
GGCGAGGATTTGATTTAAAGAAGGGTAGGTAAACGGGATCTGCAAGATTTCCTCTCGTTTGAGACGATAATCTTTAACGCTCACCGATAGTACCCAAACCAGTTTACGAACGTGCGCCAGAGCCAAGCCAACCCACCCCCAAAAATCAAAGCGATGCAGCACCCGATAACAGTTAGAAGCAAAAGGCAGGTGAGTGCCATCATCAGGCGCCAGCCGGTCATATCACCGTAAGGGCTATGCATTAGGGGCCGCGGTGTCCATTGATATTCCAGCTATAAAGGCTGGTCGCCATCACGGGATTGATGGTGCGGGCGTTGTAGGTCCGGTCTGCCCAGGTCATGTGCCTGGTCTGCCAGTCCAGAGCGGCAGCTTCAATAAGCAAAAACAGGAGCCAGGCCCATAAGATGCGCTTCATTTCAACACTTGCCGGATGGCTGCGAGCAAATCTGCGACCATAGTCTCATTCATTATGCGCTCCTGGTAAAAGTTCACCGGCTTCTGAAGTATTGTTAAGTCCTTCTCCGCCCGTTCCAGGAGAGCGCGGAGCGACTCAATTCTTTCATCTGCAAGTTTTAATTCACCAACTGCCCAGCAATAGCGGCTTCCTACTGCCGCTTCGTAGGCGCATCTACGAGTCTCTTTAATCGGCTCTCCTGCGCTCATATCTTCCCGATGGCTTCCAGGGCTTCTTGGGCTGTTCTAAAATCGCAGGGATAGTTTTGCCCGCAGTTATTGCAGAGACGTCCGTTGCCTCGTCTATGATGATCTTCAGCTTGCGCGGCAAATGGAATCAAGGCTTCTCTTGCCTTTTCCAGCCTCTTTTCGAGCGAGGCGATCTTCTCCTCCAACTCGTCCCCTCTCACCCTCTCTTTCCAGAAGGCGTCGGCGACTTCTTTACCTTTTGCCCTGAGTGACGAGATTTCTTCCAACAATACCTCTACGCTCATTTTCTCCCTCTCTTAACCTCGACGATTTTGACGCGCACCGCCTTACCCGGATTTAAGTAGGCAGATTGTGAGTAGCACTCCCGCTTTGTTTTATAGACGCTTATTTCTATGTGCGGGTCAGTTCTATAAAAATCCCAATCGTTTTCATCCATCCACCCATACACCGCCAGAGGCTTCTTGCGGGTCATGATTTTTTGATTAGGTCAAGCAGATGCTTGTTCTTGCAGTTGCGCGGGATAACCACGGAAGGGTCATGTCCCTTATCCTTAGCCTGTCTGATTTTGCGCTCCATAAGTATCTTTCTTTTGCTCACCTGTTCTTCCTCCTCTTGGGCTTGCGGACGGATTCATTCAAACTCTGAAAATACTCGTCACCCAAAGCGTTGCAAATAGCATTAGCCAAGCAATCATCGAGTTCTTCCCACCCAATGTCCGGGTCGTCTAAATGATGCTTTTTATAGGCCATCACGACGGCTTCTTCCAGTTCAATGTTGATTTTCTTAAGACGATTAAACGAGCGACTAAGCGTGTCATATCTTTTATCCCAATACTTCCTACACACCGCGACGGGTTTCATGGGAGCGTTCTCGGCGGCTGTTCAATTTGTTCGTTGCCGCACCGCCAGCACCTTACTCTCTGCCATGGAGTTGTATGTACCATATTCCCAGGCCCTTCTATTGTCGGCCCATAGATAATTCTAAAATCGTGCCGAATCTTCCTTTTTGTTCCACCGACTTTGCAATGTACCTTCATCCCGCCCCCAAGCAGAAAGGAGTCATGCTAAAACCGTTTGAGGCGCACCACAACACGGACAGGCATCCTTTGACGGCTCATACCAAGTAAAACATCGTTGACATTGAACGCTATTTAGCTCCATATCCACTCCTCTTTTTCACCGAGACGCGCTCAAGAATGAGACGGTATCTGCCCTCTGGAAAATTCTGCGGCGGTTCTTCATCCAAGACAATGCTTTTCTCGCCGTCATCGTATGGGTCCTCAAACCAACACTTTCCCACCCACCGCCTCTTTTTACGCGAAGGGGTCATAGATGCTTGTAACAATGAAATCCGTCTTCATAACTAAGCCATTGATCTTTTCCCTCAATCGTGACGAAAGTTCCAGAATCAACAACTATATTATGGTCACAAATATGAACTGGTCCCCTTTCCCCGTTCGCATAAATAACTTGCCACTCGTCCTTGATGTATTTGACGGTTCCAATATGAGCCATCTTCGGAATCACAGAATTGTTGCATCCCGCCAACCCAAGAGCGGCGATTAGGAGAAGTTTCATGGCTGCTTGTATCCGCACCAGCAACACACCCGCCTTAACTGTTGCATACCTGCGCCAATAGCTGACGCGCCAGGGGCATCGGGGCCGTGTTGAGGCTCCTGTAAGCCAACATCTGGATGCCAGCAATGCTCGTTTTTTCCATAGATACAGGCTGTCATCTTCCACCTCCCCTTAATGTGTTCCTGAGTCGAGATTCAGGGCTTGCGACTGGTATATCTCTGGCTCGGCAGATCGCACCCATATCGCAAGATTTGGCTCTTCCGCACAAGGATTATCCGTCGCAAGTCTCCCGCCATTTGAATCCCATCTTTCTTAGAATTATACGGCTCATTCTTTCGCTCCCAACAAATCCTGGCAGCATCATAGTAGACACGGGAAATTATATCGCGCTCCCTTTTGCTAAATCCCTTCACTTTTCCCCCTTCGCACAAGTATGGACAGCCTCTTTCTCCGTCGGCTTGCTCTCCTTCGCCCGTCTCTGCAAAAGTTTTATCGCCAGCAGATATTCTTCCAGGTTCACTCCGTCCTTGTGG
>CAYNXQ010000109.1:0-2752 GCA_964401185.1 uncultured Gammaproteobacteria bacterium
AGCTTCTTGCGGCCCTTGTTGCGGCGGCGCTTGAGAACGGTGCGTCCATCTTTGGTGCGCATTCTGGCTCGAAAACCATGAACACGGACACGACGTCGCTTTTTTGGCTGAAATGTTCGTTTCATACAGAGAAAATGTAATGGGGTGAGTATACCAGAGAGGAAAGAATTTGTAAAGTCTCGGCGGTTTTGGGATAAAAAAAGGCCCCGGTGCAATTGCTTGCATGGGGCCCTAGGCAAAAACGCCTAATAAGGCGAACTACGGCGTAGGCGACGACTCGTCTTGCACGATCGGCAATCGCCCGACTGCCTGATACTGTCCGCGCCGAATATTGCGGCAGCGGTAGAGTCCGAGACTGTACCACGAACAGGAGTTCTCCGGAGTGGAAGTGCAGTTACCCTTGCGACATTCATCGGCCCGGAAATCATCGAACTCATTCTGATCCATGGCCATCAGAACAGCCTCTCGAATAGCTCCCAGAGAAAGTGCTGTCGCAGGCACGTCCGAGTGGGACAAGCTTCCGTTCATCAGGAACTCGCCCTTCTCGTGATAATACCAAGCCTCGGCTCCAGCGACATTCCCTTCGCTCTCCAGGGTTCGCCAGTCAGTCGTCACGACCATCTGTTTGTGATGGCGCTCGTTGTGGTACTGCTCGGCAATCCGCAGCAGTCGCGCCACTTCGCGCAGAGACAGTCCGTGCTTCTGGTTGACGAAGATCTGGACATTCCCTGTTGATCGTTTCTGGATCATGATCGAGCAATACCCGCCCCACCAAGAGCGAGCCACCTTGCCGACCAGATCGTGATCCGAATGGATGATTGCCAGTCGGATCATTTTTCCGTACGGACCAGGGATCTCCTCGATCTCGGCCTTCCGAAATTCGGCCATAGCGATCGTGTGGAATTCTTTTTGTTGCTTATACTTGGCCTCCAGAACTTTCACCGTCCAACGAATAACTTCCTCCGGGTCTTTCGGATACATCCGGTGCATCACCTTGACCATGGCCGACAGGTCAAAGGGGTGCTCGGCCGGACCGAGATCGGTCCGCTTGGTGAAGTCCAGGATCTCCTGGAGTGCTGGGAGATGGGCGATCCCCAGATCCTTGGCCACGAGCGTGGCTGTACTCTCATCCAGCTTGCCCGGACGACCGTTGCGGGGATGTTCGTCGTACTTGCCCCCGCCGACGCCGACCAGGAGGATTCCTTCCTGCTCATACTCCTCGGCCGTACGGCCGTCGGGAGTGTTCCCGCCGTCGCTCCAGTACGCGATCACGGCTTTTTCAATGCCGGGGTACTTCTGCCTGCCCCATTTCATGAGGCACCAGATCGGCACGATCTCGTCGAGGTGTGGGTGCGCGTGCGTGATGATCTTCGTGAACATGAAGATCCCCTTTCTTTTGTAAACCCACAATGCCGATGTACAGAGATAATCTCGGTACGGATTGTGGTCGGATACTGTATCAAAAATAAACGATTTTGTCAATAGATAAGCCAAAAAATGAAAAACGCCAGACTCCGATGAAGTGGATCTGGCGTTGTGTGGGCGGGTCTTCGATGGCCGCGGCGGTCGCGACTTCTCGAAAGAGGTCTTGGTAGGTGGGAAGGAACAGTGTTGAGATCTAGGATCTCGCGGGCCTTATGCCCGCCCGGTGGGGTAGAACATTCTCACTCCTTTCTTTGGGCCGCGGGTTTCGTGGTGTGTAAGCTAGGACGACTGCTTAAGCAGTCCCGCTGCTTAGTTGGGCCAGACTGCTATGAGTCCGGCCTACCGCTTGAGGGGCCCATCGGGACCGTTCAAGGTCATTCCGACCTCCTTTCTTTGCGTCGTTTGTAACGACAATTCACTATATCATAAGAACCTAACCTTGTCAAGATCTGGGTGTGGATAGTACACTTCGTTTAACTTATCCCCACTATCCACAGGTTACCCCCATGTTAATAACTTTTTAGCTATATTTAGCCATTTTTTATTTGCAATCTTTGTGCTACAATGGAGAAAATCACAAGAAATCTACAGGTTTTTGATAAAAATAGGGGAACCTCTTCTGGCTTACTAGCTTATCTGCTTACTCTGCCCTGCCTGCGCAGACAGGCTACTTTGCCCAAACATTTATGACCAATCACGAGATTTGGCAGGCGGTCTTGGCTGAATTTGAGCTCAAAGTCTCCAAAGCCAACTTTGTTACCTGGTTTAGTCAAACCGGCATCAGCCAATTCCAAAATGGCCAAGTTGTGATTTGCGTCCCCAACACCTTTGCCAAGACCTGGTTCGAGCGCAAATACCATCTGGATATCATCCGATCCCTAGAGCGCATCACTGGGCAGCCAGTAAAAAAGGTGGAATACAAGGTAGAAAACATAAAAAATCTGGAAGAACACGATTTCGCTCCACCACCAATCACTTTTGCTTCTTCTACCCCTAACACTCAATCACAAAATCATCCGCCCAGCCCATATCAAAATACCAGCGCACTCGATCGCCGCGTCTCGATGTCCGAATTTGGACTCAATCCCAAATATACCTTTACCAGCTTTATCGTCGGCAAAAACAATGAATTGGCCCATGCTGCTGCCAAAGCTGTGGCCGAACGCCCTGGTGAAGCCTACAACCCACTCTTCATCTACGGCGGCGTTGGACTGGGCAAAACTCACCTGATCCAGGCTATTGGCCACTCCATGCTCGAAAAAAATCCAGCTACCAAGATCCTCTACGTCAGTTCCGAGAAGTTTATGAACGAATTTGTAAGCGCAGT
>CAYNXQ010000110.1:0-2737 GCA_964401185.1 uncultured Gammaproteobacteria bacterium
ATGTCGTCCGTGGATTTTTAAAAAAAGACTACCGTCTTCCCATGAACATTCGACTTACCAGGATTTTTTGTAGTAAAGACGAATTACACTTACCGATGTATGGAGGAACAAATAATCTCCATTTTGACGCTCCATTAAAAACACTCAAAGCATTTTACTATCTCTCTGATACATCCGAGAAAAATGCAGCTCTTCGGTATTGCCGGGGCAGTTCTCATCGAAACAGTATCCGTCGTCTTTGGTTTGAATATGTGCTGAGCGTGCGATATGCTTTCAATCGCTGGAATCCCAACCATGGCGGGGAATACCAAGATGGTAGTCCGTGGGTAAAGGTGTCAGAGAAGGAGCAGCGCCAGTATGGCTTGCGAGAGACTTCGGTCGATGTGGCGGCAAATACCCTTGTATTCGTAAATACCGGGGGATTCCATCGCCGGGGTCGTTTTGACGGCTCACTTCCTCGAGAGACTGTTGAGATTAACTATCGAAAGGCGGATAGTCTGAGTAATGAGCTTGCCTCTTTTTCGAAACATACTCCCGCATGAAAATCCTACTCTTCTCTTCAACAAATAATCCCAAAAATGGGTATGGTAATATCACCCATGAGCTATGCACTTTTTTGAGTGCGCATGCGGATGTCACTCTCCTATTGCCCAAAAATGAATCACGGCGGGAAGGGCTGGGCTATCGGGTGGAGTATGTTTTGCCGCCCTATATTTTCGATCTGAAGACACCAAAGATCCTGGAGTATCTCCGATTTTCGTACGATGCTTCAAGGTTCGATCTGGTGCATTCTCTTTTTGAGTTTCCTTATGCGCTTCTTGCTGCTCGTATAGCCAAAAGATATCGCAAGCCTTATATCATAGGAACCCAAGGAACCTATGCTATCCAGCCCCTTTTTTGGTATCCAGAAAAGTGGCTGGTGAAGTGGGCGTACGGGGGTGCCCGCATGATCACTGCCCCGAGCACATTTACTCGGGACAATATCATCAAGTATTCGGGTACCAAAACGCCAGTAACCATTATTCATAATGGTGTCAATTTTTCACGCTTTCAACGACAGATGGATATTTCGGCAGTCCGCGCAGAATATCCCGGGAAAAAACTGTTACTTACTGTCGGACTTCTCAAACCGCGCAAAGGCCAAGATCTGGTCATTGAGGCCTTGGGTCTGCTCAAAGAGCGTCGCGATGATTTTCATTATCTTGTTGTGGGCAAGGGCAGATTTGTTGAGCGCCTTAAGGCATTGGCTCAGGCCAAAGGCATAGGGGACCGGGTGACTTTTTGTGGAGAGATTGATGGCGATAAGCTCATTGGTTACTTTCAGGCCTGTGACGCATATGTACATACGCCAGTACTGGTGAATTGGCAATTTGAAGGTTTTGGGATAGTCTACCTGGAAGCTTCAGCCTGCGCCAAGCCTATTGTGGCCGCCGACTCCGGTGGCATACGCGACGCGGTAATTGAGGGCCAGACGGGGCTTATTGTTCCAGAGGGTGATGTGACCGCGATTGCCCAGGCGATTGAGCGCATACTCGACAACCCTGAGCTGGCGCAAAGGCTCGGTCACCAAGGTCATGAATATGCTAGGCGGCACGACTGGGCAGCTATTGGTCAGCAGTTTCTCGAATTATATCAGCAGTCTCTATGAAAAAACCGCGGATACTCATCATTGGCGGGGCGGGTTTTATTGGGTCCAACGCGGTGGACCACTTTTTGCGCAAAGGATATCCGGTATCAATATTTGATAACCTTTCTCGCAAAGGAGCTCAACACAATATTGCAGCGCTCAAAAAGCAGTGGCCCACACTGGCTTTTACCAAGGGAGACATTGTCACTGAGCGAAAGAAACTAAATCGCGCAGTGGCCGCCGCTGAGGTGGTTATCCATCTGGCCGCACAAGTTGCCGTGACCAGTTCGGTCAATGATCCGTATTTTGATTTTCATACCAATGCCCTGGGCACGCTCCATGTTCTGGAGGCTGCTCGTGCCTCGGGCCACAATCCGTTGGTAATCTATTCGTCCACCAATAAGGTCTACGGTGGCATGGAACAGGTCCGAGTGGTCAAAACTCCCGAGGGATACCGTTATAAAGAGATGAAAAGCGGAATTTCGGAAGCTTTCCCGTTGGATTTTCATTCGCCCTATGGCTGTAGCAAGGGTGCGGCCGATCAGTATGTCCATGACTATCATCGTATCTATGGACTGCCGACCGTGGTGCTGCGCCAGTCCTGTATTTATGGGCCACGCCAATTTGGCGTAGAAGATCAGGGCTGGCTGGCCTGGTTTACGATTGCTGCGCTCCTGGGAAAAAAAATTACGGTATACGGCGATGGCTATCAGTCACGGGACGTGCTTTTTGTGGATGATTTATGTCGTCTGTACGAGCGGGTGATTGAGTGCCTGGATATTGCTGCAGGAAAAATTTATAATGTTGGCGGTGGGCCCAAGCATGCGCACTCTGTGCGGGGGACACTGACCCACATTGGAAAAGCGATCGAAAAAGAAATTACCTTTAGCCGTTCTGCTTGGCGGCCGGGAGATCAGAAGGTTTACGTATCCGATATTCGACGTGCTGCCCAGGAACTTGGCTGGCGCCCCCAAGTTGGACTCAAAGAGGGACTGGCACAGTTAGCAAGCTGGACGCTGGAGCATGAAAAAATATTGCGCAAACTCTTTTAACGGTGAAAACACTTCTTATTAGCGCCTACCACGGTTGGGTATTCCGGAATCTTCTTGG
>CAYNXQ010000111.1:0-2668 GCA_964401185.1 uncultured Gammaproteobacteria bacterium
CAAAATTGTGCTTTCGCTTACATCGCAATACTCTTCGTATTGCAGCAAGTTTTTCCTGCCTGCAATGCTATTGAACATCGCGGGCAGGTGTACCCTACATATGATTCTTCCAGTAAATTGTAAGGATCCAGCTGATACATCCGGCACAGTCGATCCTACATCACCGATCGTTCAGAATTGTTCTGCTCGATGGGTGAAGAAGCATCGTTTTGAAATCTATAAAAGAAAAAATCGCTTTCAAGCGATCAACACACCAAAAATTTGATGCGTCCTATCTGCTTGGAACCACTGGATGTGTCTGGCATTGAAACATTGTCGTGCAAATGATATTTCAATAAATCTGACATCCCAGAGGTCCAAACGAAGTTCGGACGTGGTCTTTATGATGTGGTAGCATTGTACCTGAGGCAGAAAAAGTTGTCAAGCGAGCTGCCTGTGTGTGGTTTGTGGATAAGTTTTTTGGCTAAAAACAAACAAAAAAGGTACTCACCCGAAGGTTTTCCCCGATTTTGGCGTCTCAATTGGGCGGACCACCCTTTGACGGCACAGTGATCATGATCATCCGGTCTTGCTTCTGAGACTTCTTCATATCATGCAGAAACACGAGCGAAGGCAAGACGAAAATCCAGATAAAACTTTGCAAGAGGCCAAATTGCCAGGTGACCGATGCTCCTGCAAGAATGGAGACCAGACCAAAACACACATAACCCACAATGGCCGCTGGTCGCCGATCTGCAAATGTGATGTACCAGATAAGCGCCATGCCCACAGCCAAGATGATCGGCCAATCCCGCCACGAAACATTCCCCTGATCTGTTTGATTGTTCATGGACCCTCCAGTACAGAAACTAACAAATTGACCAGCTTCTGTCAATGCCCGGCAGCGTCTGTTACAATACGAAGATATTTCACCCCTATGTTCAACATCCAAATTATCGCTGTTGGAAAATTGAAAGAATCCTATTGGCAAGAAGCCGAAGCCGAATATCGGAAGCGCTTGAAACCCTATGCAAAATTAACCATCACCGAATTGTCGGAAGAATCATTTCGCGAATCCGATGACAGAGAAAAGATAAAAAAACTGGAAGCCGAAAAAATTTTGAAATCTGTGTCGGTCGATGCAATGCTGATTGCCTGTCATGAAAAAGGAAAGGAATTGACATCGGTTGATTTGGCGAAATTTCTGCAAGAAAAATCAATCTATGGCGACGAACTCACGTTTGTCATTGGCGGGCCACTGGGACTTGATCAAACTATTCTTGAAAAAGCAGACCACACACTTTCTCTTTCCGCGCTCACCTTCCCCCACCAGATGGTTCGCACGATTCTGCTTGAGCAACTCTACCGCGCCGGCACCATCCTGGTTGGTAAAACGTATCATTATTAAGGAGTACCCGCCTCTCACTTAGTCGCAAACCTCCGTGTGACTTCGATGCTGGGCACCCGGATGCTCGGCGGGTTGTTAAAACTAGCTAAATTTTCATCGTCTGCTGACTCAAAAATTTCGAGTTTTAACAAAAAGACGCCACGAATTGCTTCGCAGCGTTGGTTATTTTCTTTCTTCTATCGATTGTCCAAAAACCTGTCGGTGAGTTCGGCAACCAAAGCGGAATCCGCAAACCTGTCGGTGAGTTCTGCAACCAAAGCGTAATCCGCATAGATTTCTGCCAGCTCATCGGCTGTTGGTGATCGGCCATTCTCTTGTTCTCGCAGACGCTTCTTTAGATCGCGGTACCGCTGTTTGTCGAGCTGGCGATCATCCGATCGGCGGAAGATCCGCCAAGAATCGTTGTCGATCACGTCGCCCACCACGAGCGCGCCATCGGGCGCAAAACCAAACTCGATCTTGAGATCCCACAGATCCACATCCAGCGCATCCCAGGCTTCTTCGAGAACCAGGAATACCTGTCGCGTCACTCGTTGCATCTGGGCAAAGATCGGGTCGAGTGGATAACCATTGGTCTGGGTTGCGTTGATTCGCCATTCCGTCAACCTCTCTGGACGCACGATACCAAGGGTGATCTCGTGAATGGGTTGCGCCGGAGAATAGAGGCTAAACTGTCCTTCAAATTCATTCCACACCATCAATGGATCATGCCGAGCATCATCCTTGAGATAGAACTCCGCGACCACCGGATTGATCCATGCGCCTTTCTCTACTTTGGGATTTCTTTTCAGGAACGATCCAGTGGCGCGCCGACGAGCCACGCACTCGACGGGGATCATCCGCAAGCGCTCGGCCAGAAACATGGTCGCGTTCACACTCTGGAGAAAATGCGTGCACCCAGCCATGCGTTGATCAAGCAATTGGAATACCTGCACGGTAGTCATCTGGGCAAGCACACCCTGGCCGCGAATGATATCCCGTTCGACTCCATCACCGGCCGTGATGTCGTCTTTGCTCTCGATCAATACTTTGGTTGGATCGTCTTCATCCTCCCACACGATCTTGGTCTTGCCTTCGGCGAGTTTCTCTGTGGTCATGACGCTACCTCCTCCTTTTCCCAAGTCGCATCCTACCATTGCAAATAAAAAAAGTCAAGATTACAAAAGCACCAGGCAGCAATCAATGAAACAAAAAACCGTATCGAGAATTCTCGATACGGATAGTTTTTCAACCACCAAATTTCTTGGCCAGGAATGCTTTGCCATGGCCGAGTGTGGTGTT
>CAYNXQ010000112.1:0-2635 GCA_964401185.1 uncultured Gammaproteobacteria bacterium
TCGACTATAATTTGTGATTTCTTCTCAAAAAAAAAGAATTCTTATTTTCTCGACAGCATACCTGCCGATGATTGGTGGCGCCGAAATTGCGGTAAAAGAAATTACCGATCGCAATCCTGATGTTGATTTTGTTATGGTGACGGCTCGTTTGCAGCCCGGTTTATCAGAACATGAACGTGTGGGCAATGTAGAAGTGCACCGAATTGGCAAGGGGAATAGTTGGGATAAATTTCGTTTGATCTGGCAAGGTCCTGTGTTGGCAAAAAATTTAGGAAGTTTTGATGTGGTATGGTCAATTATGGCCAGCTATGCGGGATTTGCTGCGCTACGGTACAAGAAACAACACCTACAAACGCCATACTTACTGACGTTGCAAGAAGGGGATAGTCGATGGGATATTTATAAACATGTCTGGTGGTGCTGGCCCTACTTCAAGCAGATTTTTACAAAAGCCGACCGCATTCAGGCTATTAGCACGTATCTCAAGACATGGGCAGTCTCGCTTGGGGCCAAGTGCCCGATTGATGTGGTGCCAAATGGTGTTGCCGAACAGTTCTTCCAAGTCTCATCAGGAGAATCAGTGGCGAAACGGATTGTCACTGTGTCGCGTCTGGTCAAGAAAAATGGCGTAGACATCTTGATACGGGCACTTGCGCTTTTGGATACAGAAACAACACTCGCCATTGTTGGTGATGGTGAATTGCGAGCGGATCTTGTTCAGATTGCCAAGGAGATTGGAGTTGCCGATCGCGTGCAGTTTTTGGGCAATGTTGGCCAATTAGATTTGCCACAGTTCCTCCACAGCGCTCAGGTGTTTTGTCGACCCAGTCGTTCGGAAGGGTTGGGTAATGCATTTCTTGAAGCCATGGCAGCTGGGCTTCCTGTGGTTGGAACATGTGTCGGCGGTATTCCCGATTTTTTGAGCGATGGAGTCACTGGCCTTTTTGCTTTACCTGACGATCCAAAAGATCTTGCCGAAAAAATTCAGCGATTGTTTTCTGATCAGATACTTCGTACTCGATTGCAAGAGCACGGAAAGAAATTGGTCAAAGAAAAATACGAATGGAGTGGTATTGCTCTGCAGATGAAGAAAATTTTTACGGAAATGCTATGAAGATTCTGCTTGCTGCCGACATTTTTCCGCCACAAAGCGGCGGACCAGCTACGTATATCGTGGCTCTGGCCAACGCGCTTGTACAGCGGGGACACGCCATATCGATTGTTTCCTTGAATCCGGATTCGGACGCTTCGGCTGTGCATTGTCCGCTGTTTGCAGTTCAGAAGAAAAATAAATTGGCCCGGTATTTTGAATATTTTTCTCTTTTGTATCGCCAGAGCCAACTGGCAGATGTGGTCTATGCCATGGGTCCAGTCAATGCGGGATTACCGGCTCTGGTGGCTGCGCGTCTTCGTCGGAAAAAATTTGTGGTCAAAGTGGTCGGAGATTATGCCTGGGAGCAGGGCACGCTTCGCTATGGGGTGACTGCTGGGATTGATGCATTTCAGAAAAAAAATGTGTTTCCGATTGCGGTCCAGGCCCTGCGCGCCATCGAGCGACTGACGACACGCGCTGCCGATTGTGTGATTGTGCCGTCGGAGTATCTTCGCCAGCTGGTGCTTGGATGGAGAGTTCGCGGCGATCACGCTTCGACGATCTGCAATGCTGTACAGGTGGCCACTCCAGTAACAATAAAAAAGCCGGTGGGCGAGCGCTGGATTATTTCGGCCGGACGGTTGGTGCCGTGGAAAGGATTCGCTACTTTGATTCAGCGCATGCCCTATCTCTTGGAACGAGATCAAAATATTCGTTTGAAGATTATTGGTGATGGACCAGATCGTATCATGCTCGAGCGGCAGATCATTCAACTGCAGCTTGGCGGGGTAGTTGAGATCTTGGGTAATCGCTCATCTGCCGAGGTGGCCGGCTATCTAAAAGCAGGCGATGTTTTTGTCTTGAATTCCAGCTACGAAGGGTTGTCTCATGTGCTCCTCGAAGCCAAGGCAATTGGGATCCCGGTGCTGGCGAGTGCAGTCGGCGGCAACCCAGAAGTCCTGGCGGAATCAGAACTTTTTCCGTACAATACAAGTATGGAAATCCAGGAAAAAGTTTTTCGCGCGCTCTTTGAACCGAGCGAGACGCGGGCACCTTCTGTACTTCCTGCACGCTTCGCGCTTGCGACCATGATCGACGAAACCGAACGCCTCCTTGCCTCCCTATGCAACTCATGATCAGTCTCGACAAAAAAATGCTGCAGCCGAATTCCAGCGTGGCGCGGCGGATGCTTGCCTATGGAGCGATTGAGCCGCTGCAGATTATTGTCCCGGCCAGCAATCGGGTGTGCATCAAGCTCTCGCCCCAGGTGCAGATCGAGAGTTCTGGCGGGCAGAATAAACCGCAGCAGTTGTGGTACTTGTTCAT
Organism: uncultured Gammaproteobacteria bacterium; assembly: GCA_964401185.1. Lineage (GTDB taxonomy): Bacteria > Patescibacteriota > Patescibacteriia > Magasanikbacterales > UBA922 > JAHFIC01. Next base: position 2,420 of record CAYNXQ010000112.1, read on the forward strand.
GCTTGGCAAACAGATTTTTTCTCGCTGTCCGATTACATCCATCTCCACCCAGGATCCTTTTTTTACTGGATTTCTTGGGGTATTGCTGGCACGAAAGTTTCGCGTACCGCTCACCGTGCAGGTGCATGGTGATTTTTACAGTTCTGATTATTACAAGAAAAGCGGTGTGATGAATCGGCTACGGTATCATCTGGGCAAATGGGCCTTGCGCCGAGC
>CAYNXQ010000113.1:0-2616 GCA_964401185.1 uncultured Gammaproteobacteria bacterium
CGTCCATTCGGTCGTCGCTCAGAATAAAAGATTGTACTCAAAAATCTCTCCCGATTGAATCGGGAGAGATTTTTTTGTCTTGACGGATAGATAATATTTTGATACGTTGATTTGGGAGGGGTTCATGAAGAACAGGTCGCACAAGCCATGGGTTGACAAAGACAAAGAACAACTAGCGGACAGAATCAATGCCTTGCCCGAGGGAAGTAAAGAGCGCAAGGAATTGAGCGATAGAGCACTCGCTGGTTTACTCGCAGAAGAAATCTTGAGTCTTCCCGCCTTTCGGGAGCTCGAAGAGAAGAAATCTCTCGTGGCAAAAAAGAAAAGGAGACGTCGTGGAGATCGTGTTTGACCAGTCGCTCGATGTGGAGGACAGAAGTTTTGGCGCGGAGGTGCTTGGAGGAAAACTCTTGCTTCCGCCTGTGTTCGAAGCATATATCCGTGCTCGAGAGATCGAAACTGCAGAGGAATTTTATCGTCACGTCGCGCGCTGTTCGCATGAAATCGCGGAGACGCTCGATTGGGAAGATAAACAGGTGGAAGTGGCCCGCAGGCAGTTGTGCGCGCTGTTGTCTCCGTATCTTCCCGTCGATTGTTTATCTCGCAGAGTGAGGTAAGGCTGTTCTTTAGGCGAAGCGCTATCGAGTGATAGTGCTTTTTTTGTAAAACAAAAACCCACTATTGGTGGTAGCTCAATGCGCCGTCCATATTTGAGGTCGCGATGCCTGTCGAAAACACGCGAACTCGATGGCGTGCGCTTTGTGCGGACCACCAACACTGGGTTCTTGCATAGGTAGTGTCTCATGCGCCCACAGCCATGTCAATCGAAAAAAGTGTGTCAATGTGGATGATTTGTGGAATGCCTGGGGACAGTTATTTTTGTCCCATTTGTCGCAAGAGGAGCGCCTCAAATGTGACGGCCAGCATGAGGCCGATATACGAGGAAAAGAGGTAGTGATCGGCCACGAGAAGGACGAAAAATGGACAACTGACAAGGAGAATCTCTCGGGAGGCTGCCTTGTCTAGTCGAACGAAACGAAAATAGGTAATGATTTTCAATAGCAGAAGGAGAATGCCGACAATTCCCAATTCAGCCAAGATGAGCAGTGGCACTACATGAACTGGTTGGATATTCCAAATTGGTTCGCTGGGAGATGCGCTCCGAATCGCCTGCGGATAATTGCCGATTCCTACCCCGAACCAGAAGTTTTTCTGCGACAGCGCTACTGATTCTTCCCATCCAGAGATGCGTTCGGTCACGGATCGAGTTTGTTGGATGGAAGTTCCTGCGACCCGAGCCGTGGCCAGCGGCCAAAAGATAAAGAGAAGTGCTGCGGCCAGCATGATACGGTAAAATAATAATCTTCGGATCAGCGGGTTGTTTCTGTACTGCGAAAATATCATGGTCACTCCCGACCACAGGATGAGTGCGAGCCAGGCCGCGCGACTAAAAGAAAAGAAGAACGCGGCAGTTATCACGAGTGATGCAATAATTTCTGCAAGATTAATTTTTTGACGATTCTTTTTGATCAAGCACAGTTCGTACACGATCAGGGCAAGGGCCAGGTATCCTCCAAAGATATTGGGGTGGGGGAATGATCCGTAGGCGCGCAACCAGCGGCCTATGTGATCACCTTCAAGTACGCTCGTGCCAGCTTGCCAGGCCGGGTGGAGTGCAAGCCCAAAGATGCTCGAGGAAAATGTTTTTTGCGCAAAAAATTGCCAGAGGCCAAGCGCGCTTGGGATGATTGCGCCAAGGAAAAACCAACGCGTTGTTTCTTCTACTTCGATCTGTCCAAATCGGATCATGATGAGGAGGAATGTTGCCTCCGTAATAAAGAGCCCATGTTGCCAGGCGACCAGTGTGTCTTCGGTCCACAGCGCCGATGCCAGAGCATAGAGGATGAAGACGAGGCAGGACAATAGCCAGATGCGGTCTCGCGTCAGACGAAACGGTTTTTTCTCTCTTGATCGAACATCATTCCAAAAGGAGAATGTAAACGTAGCAATGGCAACCCAGAGGATGATTTCTGTGGCATACAGACCAAGCGTGCCATATTCCCAGAGGACGCCGTCGACAAAATTTTTTCGCCAGATCCAGATGGTCGCCCAGGGGAGAAGAAAAAGATACGATAGGAGAGAGAAGGGAAATAATTTTTTGAGCAGCATAATTTTGGTCAACAAATCTCGTTCTTAATCCTTAAAACTTTCAATTTTTCCTGCCATTCCCGCTGATATTCTTCGCGGCGATCGTGCTCGTGGAATTTCATCATGCTGTCGGTCGTCAGAACATGAGGTGATGGTGGTCCGCCGCGCTGCAATTGGCTCATCTTCATTCGCGCTTCCTGCGCGCGTTTCGCTTCTTTCTCCAAGAGATCTCCATAGGCGCTGCCCCAGAGTTTTTCCAATCCCTTTTTTATTGCTCGCGTTGCGCCCATGTCACGAGCGCGATATCGGTCAATCAGCCCGTAGTGAAACGCCGCATTCGGCAAGTAGGCGCTGACCCAGGCATTTTTTTCTTGGATCTTTGTCTGAAGATCACCTGGGTCGTAGATCGGGATGAGCTCTGTGACCCAATAGGCGAGATAAATATCAGGCGGGGCAATGGCGATATGC
>CAYNXQ010000114.1:0-2570 GCA_964401185.1 uncultured Gammaproteobacteria bacterium
TCTGACGGCATTACCCGCAGAGGTTTTTCGAATTTCAGGGCCGACTGCCACAGTTTGATGCCACTTTTGTTCTTTCCCATTTTTTCTCTCCTTCTGTCACCAAAAAAGCTCTGGTGATACCTTGAGGTTAATCGATACAGAAGCAATTGTCAATAGTTGACCAGCAGATAAATCTTTAGTATTCTGTGAGATATATGGAAGAGCAAACACAACCTCCGCAACCGCTTGCCGATGCACAGCGAAAGAATGGCAAAATCCGCCGCATCGTGGTGGACCGATTGGCCTGTATTGGCGCGCGATCGTGCGTGCTGGTATCCGACAAAATCTTTGCCATGGACGATCAGAATCTGGCCTATATTGTAGATCCCGATGCCGACGAAGACAACAATCTCAAACTGGCCGCTGAATCCTGCCCAGTACTCGCCATTCACCTCTACGACGAAACTGGAAAGAAAATCTTTCCGGAAGCATAAAAAGACCTCGATACTGGGGTCTTTTTTAATTACTTCTTTTTGAGAATGATCTTGTCTTTTTCAATGCTGGCCAAGACCGTATCTCCTTCTACAACACTGCCTTCGATAATCTGGAGCGCCAGCGGGTCGAGGAGCTTGGTCTGAATCAAGCGTTTGAGCGGACGGGCGCCAAGAGCTGGATCATATCCCTTTTTGCCTAGCCAAGTCCGGACCGCATCTGGAATGGTCAGCGTGATATGCTTCTCGGCGAGACGCGCCGCAACAATCGCAAGCTGCAGATCAACAATTGCTCGAATATCTTTTTCCGAGAGGGGATGGAAGACGATCACCTCGTCAATGCGATTAAGGAATTCTGGCTTGAAATGCTCTTTCAAAAGTCCCAGCACATTTTCTTTTACCGTTTCTTCCTGTTTCTTGGCGCCGGTCTTTTTGCTGCCATCGCCAAAGCCAAATTCACCGCGGCTGCCCATAGCCATGATCATCTCCGAACCCAGATTGCTGGTCATGATAATCACGGTATTTTTGAAATTGACTTTGCGGCCTTTGGCATCGGTCAGGTGGCCATCGTCGAGAATCTGGAGCATCATGTTGAAGACATCGGGATGCGCTTTTTCGATTTCATCGAACAAAATCACCGAAAATGGCCGGCGGCGAATGATCTCGGTCAATTGTCCGCCTTCGTCGTACCCCACATAGCCAGGAGGAGAGCCCACCATCTTGCTCACCGCATGCTTCTCCATATATTCGCTCATGTCCACCCGCACCATGGATTCTTCATCATTGAAGAGGAATCCTGCCAGGGCTCGGGCAAGTTCGGTTTTCCCCACACCAGTCGGCCCAAGGAAAATAAACGAGCCGATGGGCCGTTTCTTCTCGGCGATTCCAGCCCGCGATCGGCGAATGGCATTGGCCACGGCAGCGATCGCTTCACTTTGACCGACCACGCGATGACCCAGTTCTTCTTCCAGATGAGCCAATTTCTTAATCTCGTCCTGAAGCATCTTTGACACAGGAATGCCTGTCCAGCGCGCCACCACGGAGGCGATATCCTCTTCGGTGATTTCTTCTTTGAGGATCGAACGGCCCTTTTGGATTTCGGCCAGTTTGGTTTCGGCTTTTTTGATCGCTTCTTCACTCAGAGGAATTTTGCCATAGCGAATCTCGGCCACCTTTTGCAGGTTGCCGCGGCGCTCTTCGATATCGGCTTCTTGCTTCAGGCGATCAATTTCCTTCTTGTGATCGCGAATGCCAACGATGATTTCTTTCTCATTTTTCCAATGGACTTCAAGCTCATTGCTTTTTTCGCGCAGATTTTCCAATTCTTCTTTCAATTTTTTCAAACGTTCCTGGGCATCCGCATCAGTCTCTTTTTTCAAGGCGCGCATTTCGATTTCAAGCTTGATCATTTTGCGCTTCATCTTGTCGAGATCATCCGGCATGGAATCAATCTCCATGCGCAAAGCAGAAGTAGCTTCGTCGATCAAGTCGATGGCCTTGTCGGGAAGAAAGCGGTCGGAGATATAGCGACTGGAGAGTTCTACCGCTGCCACAATCGCCGCGTCCGTAATACGGACACCATGATGAATTTCGTATTTTTCCTTGATGCCGCGCAGAATCGCGATGGCATCTTCCTGATTTGGCTCGGTCACAAGCACGGGCTGAAATCGGCGTTCGAAGGCAGCGTCCTTTTCAATATATTTTTGATATTCCTTGAGGGTGGTCGCGCCAATGGTATGGAGTTCGCCGCGCGCCAGAGCCGGTTTCAGCATATTGCTGGCGTCCACTGCCCCTTCGCTCGCGCCCGCGCCAACAATCGTATGCAGTTCATCAATAAACAAAATAATGCGGCCATCGGATTCGATCACTTCCTTGAGCACCGCCTTGAAGCGTTCTTCAAATTCACCGCGAAATTTGGTGCCAGCCACGAGCGACCCGACGTCGAGCCCGATAATTTCTTTTTCTTTCAAACTCTCGGGCACATCGCCATTGACAATTCTCTGAGCAAGACCTTCCACCACGGCAGTTTTGCCGACTCCAGGCTCGCCAATCAATACGGGGTTGTTCTTGGTCCGGCGCGACAAGACCTGCATGACACGA
>CAYNXQ010000115.1:0-2557 GCA_964401185.1 uncultured Gammaproteobacteria bacterium
TGATGCCCAATGTTTTGAACAGTGTGGAGAGAATCACCGAGGCCGACACGCCATCGGCATCGTAGTCGCCATGCACCGTAATTTTCTCACCGCGTTCTTTGGCAAGAAAAATCCGATCCACAGTTTTTTTCATATCCTGAAATAAGTAGGGATCATGCACGTGGCGAGAATATTCTGGCTCCAGGAATTCTTCGATCTCTTCGGGTGTCCGAACATTGCGATGATACAGCAGTCGCGCGACGATCGGAGGCAATTCGGGATGGTCGTTGTAAAAATCTTGCGGTGCGTCGGGGCTGAGGCGCCAGGTACGAGTCGGCATAGGCTTAGCGGCGTTTCATCGTGCGAAAATCCCAATAGGAATCGGCGAGAAACATGGTAAAAATAAAAAATGACAGGTCAAAGGTGTACAGATCATTGAGATGCGTCGGCTCCAGGTGGATGGCCAGTAGAGCGATGCCAAGCATAACCCAATAGCCAATGTGGCGTTTGTACGGATTCACGCGTTCAATCCCGGGAATTTTATTTCTTCTGCCGAGCGAATACGCAATGTAGAAGATATTCCAGGGAACAAAAAACACCCATTGCCATACGTGGGTGTCGAGTTGCAGACGTTCGATAAGAAAATAATAGGGGAAGAGTAGTGTGAAGCCGAGGAGATACAAAAAAATAACTTCCAGCTGATAGCGCTGGTGCGGGGTAATGGATTGGGTCTGGTTTTTCCACGACATACACGACAAGCTTGGTATGGCGACTGATTTTTTTATTGACCACTGAAGATTATCGTTTGAGCACGGCCAGGTACGCTTCGGTGGGGATGTCCACGGTGCCGCGGCCAGCGGCCAGCATTTCTTTTTTGCCTTTTTTCTGGCGTTCCAAAAGTTTTCGTTTGCGAGTCACGTCTCCGCCCGACATCTTGGCCAGCACATCTTTGCGCAGGGCCGACAATCGTTCCGAAGCCACGACTTTGCCTCCGATAGCTGCCTGAATTTTCAAAACAAATTGCTGTTTAGGTAGCGTGTCTTTGAGCGACTCGACAATCTTTTTGCCTACCCGATGGGCTTCATCTTCCCAGACCAGGGTCGAGAGCGCTTCCACGGATTCTTCGGCCACCAGGATATCGAGCTTGATCACATTGGTCTTCTCGTAGCGCTTGAGCTCGTAGTTCATCGAGGCGTAGCCGCTCGTAACCGTTTTCAGTTTATCATAGAAGTCGGTAATAAGCGAAGCCAGTGGCATTTCGTAGTGGAGCATGGCGCGCTGACCGCTGCCCACACTCAAATATTCGGTATTTTGGTAGCGTCCTTTGCGCTCGGCAATCAGCCCCATGACATTGCCAATGAATTGATCCGGAGTGATGATATCCACCGTCATCCACGGCTCCTCCACATGCTCGATTTTCTGCGGCTCGGGCAGACCTTGCGGACTTTTCACCGTCAGCTCGGTCCCATTGGTTTGGAATACGTGATAAGCAACGCTTGGCACAGTGGCAATAATTTCTACGCCAAATTCGCGGCGTAGCCGTTCCTGAAAAATATCCAGATGAAGCATGCCCAGGAATCCGCAGCGAAATCCAAATCCCAGCGCTTGCGAATGTTCTGGTTCAAAATACAAAGACGAGTCGCTCAATTTCAGCTTTTCAATGCCTTCGCGCAGGGCATTGTAATTGTCACCTTCTTTTGGAAAAATTCCGGCAAACACCATTGGCTTGACCTCCTTGTACCCCGGCAACGCTTCAGTCGCTCCCTCGGCGGCCCGGGTAATCGTATCACCCACGCGCACGTCTCCCAGTTGCTTTAGCCCCGTGACCACATAGCCAATCTGGCCGGGGTCGAGCGTGCCATCGGAAACCAGAGCAGGGGAGTAGTGCCCGATGTCGAGGACTTCGGCGCGGGCTTTGGTTCTCATAAACTGGATTCTGTCGCCTTTTTTTAGCCCCCCATCTTTCATGCGGATCGAGGCAACCACCCCGCGATAATCATCGTAAAAAGAATCAAAAATCAGGGCGCGCGGAGCGCTTTCGATACTTTCTTTTGGTGGAGGAATGCGCGCGATCACCGCGTCCAAAAGTTCCAGCACGCCAGCGCCGGTTTTGCCGGAACATAATAGTATATCCTTTTCTTCACAGCCAAGCAGATGAATAATTTCCGCTTTTGATTTTTCTACATCGGCATTGGGTAGGTCGATTTTGTTGAGAACCGGAATAATGGTCAGGTTTTGATCGAGCGCGAGATAGAGATTGGCAATGGTCTGCGCCTGCACGCCCTGGGTGACGTCGACCAGAAGGATTGCGCCTTCCACAGCAGCCAGTGATCGAGAGACTTCGTAGGTGAAGTCCACATGGCCCGGAGTATCAATCAAATTGAGCGTATAGTCTTTCCATTTCATCCGCACCGGCTGCAGTTTGATCGTGATACCGCGCTCTTGTTCTAGCTCCATCTGATCCAGAAGCTGGGCGCGCATGTTTCTTTTTTCTACTGTGCCAGTCAATTCCAAAAAACGATCAGCGAGCGTGGATTTGCCGTGATCGATGTGGGCAATAATGCAAAAATTTCTTATC
>CAYNXQ010000116.1:0-2525 GCA_964401185.1 uncultured Gammaproteobacteria bacterium
GCACGCTCACCGAAGGCAAGCCAACTGTGACAAATGTAGAAGGAGACGCTGATACGCTGATACTGGCCGCATCGGTAGAGGCCAATTCGGAACATCCGCTGGCTCGGGCCATCGTGCAGGCAGCGAGAAAAGATATGGCGCTTCGTGAAACAGAAGGATTTGAAAATATGGCTGGGCAGGGTGTGCGCGCAAAAGTAGCAGGGCACGAAGTGGTGGTCGCCAACCTGCGCGCGCTCGCTCAAACCTCGAACATTGACCCAAAATTTCAGGATATTGCGAGAGCGCTTCAGGCAGAGGCCAAAACCGTTGTCGGAGTTTCGTCCAATGGCCAGTTGATTGGACTTATTGCCATTGCCGATACCCTCAAACCCGATGCCAAACAAGCGATCCAAGATTTGCAGGCCAGGAATATCAAGACCATGATGGTGACGGGTGACAATTATCAGACTGCCAAAGGAATGGCTGATCAGGTTGGGATTGCAGAGATCATGGCCGAAGTCCTACCAGGGGACAAAGCGGGTAAAGTAAAAGAACTGCAAGCGAAGGGATTGAAGGTGGCATTTGTGGGTGATGGGATCAACGATGCTCCTGCCTTGGCCCAGGCCGATCTTGGTGTGGCGCTTGGTACCGGAACAGATATTGCTATTGAAGCGGGCGACATTGTGCTGGTCAAAGGCAGTCCAACCAAGGTGGTCGAGGCAATCCTGCTCTCTCAGCTGACGTTCAAGATCATCAAGCAAAATCTTTTTTGGGCCTTCTTTTACAATGTCGTTGCTATTCCTCTGGCGGCTGTTGGTCTGCTCAATCCGATTATTGCCGGTGGCGCCATGGCGTTTTCCAGCTTTAGCGTGGTGGGCAATAGCCTGCGGATCAGACGCCGCGCCAGCCAGAAATAAAAATCGCTTACCGAAGTAAGATAAAATTAACCTGGCGGAAGCCAGGCTAATTTTATTTGAGCGGGTGAGGGGAATCGAACCCCTGGCATCAGATTGGAAATCTGAGGTATTACCATTATACGACACCCGCGTGTGGCCTTCATGATACTGTTCCTACTTGATTTTGTCAACGCAGTTTGTTATACTCAGCCCCACTATGTCGCATCTCCAGCATATTGTCCGAAACAAAAAGAATCTGGAACTTCGCTCGGTTATTGTTCGCGCTATCCGCGAATTCTTTTGGCAAGAAGGATTTCTTGAGGTTGAGACACCCCTTATCCTGCGTCTGCCTGGGCAAGAACCGTATCTCTCGCCGATGAAGCTCTCGATCCACGATGAGGCCGGCAAATCATTTGATGGGTTTCTCCATACGTCTCCAGAGTATGCGATGAAGAAGCTCCTGGCAGCGGGATTTCCAAAAATTTTTGCTCTGGGCAAGACATTTCGTGATTACGAAAGTTTTGGCGGCACACACAAGCCCGAATTCACCATGATCGAGTGGTATCGCGCCAATGCTGACATGTTCAATATTATGGACGATGTTGAAGCGTTGTTTGCTTGGGTGGAGCAAAAGTTGAATAGACAAAAGTTTGGTGCGTTTGAACGGCTTCATATGAGAGATGCCTGGCAAAAATATGCTGGCGTGAATCTGGATGACTATCTGGAGCAAGATGCGCTATTTACCTTGTGCGAAAAGAAAGGGTATCATCCGAAAAAAGAAGAGAAGTATGAAGATTTGTTTTATCGGATTTTCCTCAATGAAATTGAGCCGCATCTGGGGAAGGAACGACCGACGATCATCCATCATTATCCGGCGTGTATGGCGGCGCTTTCTCGACTGTCTACAGCCGATCCGCGCTATGCCGAACGATTTGAAGTGTATGTGAATGGACTCGAGATTGCCAACTGTTTTTCCGAACTTACCGATGCCGATGAGCAACTCAAACGTCTGCAGACAGAACAGAAAGAGCGCATAGCGCTTGGTCGCGATGTGTTTCCCATCGATACCGAATTTATCGAGGCTCTGCGGCTCATGCCTCCGGCCGCCGGGATCGCGTTGGGAGTTGATCGACTCGTTCAGCTTTTCTTATCTTGCCAAAACATCAATGATGTGTTAGTATTACCGGCAGCACAGCTCTGGGAGTGCTGACAATTGACACCTGACACCTGACAATTGACGACGGCTATTGTCAAATGTTATTTGTTAATTGTCAGATGTAAATTTACAACGATATGGGTGATACAAGTGATATTCGCAAAGGAACCGTTATTAAACATCAAAATGACCTGTGGGTGGTCTCGAGTTTTCAGTTTGTGAATCCGGGCAAAGGGTCGGCCTTTACCAAAACCAAGATGAAAAGCATCGGGAGCGGCAAGAGTATTGAAATTACTTACAAAAGCGGCGAATCCGTGGAGACTGTACAGGTGGACCATACCAATGTCCAATTTTTGTACAAAAATGGCGAATTTTATTCGTTCATGAATCAGGCAACCTACGAGACGATTGATGTGAACCACGACGTGCTTGGCGACGATGGCAAATATCTGAAAGAAGGATTGGAAGTGGTGGCGGTGATGTACGAAGGCCGC
>CAYNXQ010000117.1:0-2502 GCA_964401185.1 uncultured Gammaproteobacteria bacterium
CATTGTACTAGATAGTCAAAAAAGTGTCAAGTCAGCCCTCCTGTGGATAGTGGGGATAAGTTGGTTCGGATTGACAAACTGAAATTTATAGCTATACTAAGCCCAGTTCCTTAAAAAGGAGGAAACTCATGACCGCCAAACAAGATCTCCAATACCTGATCCAAAAACAGCGTGAACACGATGCGGCCTGCCACCGAGATATCTACAGTCTCCCATCCAAAGCCAGGCTGACGCATCTGGTCCTCCACTTCATGAAATATGCTGGCAAATTTGCCAGTCTGCCCAAGTGGGATGTCTATGCCAATACACAAGTTGCTTCCATCATTACGGACACGTTTATCATTGGTTTGTCGGCAGCCGATGTGCTGCATGTGTCGGCAGATATGATCTTGACAGAGGCCAAAGACAGCCACCACCTGTTCGGAGCTGGCACCGCATTATACCCACAATATTTCCATATCCGGTATGATCCGGACCGCGTATTGCGTCTTTTTGTTCAACCGATCGGCAAGATGGCCAAGGCGCTCGAATCGCTGGATCACCTGGAACGATTCGATTATCGACAGGAGTTGGAAGATGGGCTTGTCACCATCATGCAGCTGTGTCTGATCGTTGCCGCTGGTATTGAAATCCATTTGCGCGCCACAGTAGATGAACGATGGAAAAATATTGAAGAGAAACAGGTAACATAAAATAAACCCTCGTGCACAAGCACCGAGGGCTTTTTATTTCTACGCACGCAAGGTCGCCGCAAATGCATCAAATCCCTGGATCGCTCCATCCTTGTGAACCAATTCAAGGACAATTGGACTTTTCGAAAAGAAGCTCATAAATCCTAGCCGCGCCTTCGCTTTTGGAGGCAGAGCAATAGCGGCCATTCCATCCAGACTAAAACCAAGATTTGAAAGCGCCTCACTGGAAACATGAACACCAAAACGTTCTGTGTGCGTGTACACCCGCCCCTCCCCTTCGAGCAGGGTGATGGCGAAGTTTAACAGGCGAAACTTTTGTTGAATGCCTTCGGGGATACTTTCCAGCGCCGGTTGCACAAAGAGAATGTTTTGATCGGCGCCTGCAGGATCTTCGGTGGTCAAATCCCTGATACGATTGAACGATGCTCGAAGGATGAGACCAGAGGCGAGCGTCTTGTCCACTCGAATCCCTCGGCTATACCACCAGTCGCGCATGTGACGATCTTGTACTGCTGTCACTCCCGCTTGCAACCCCTCTTGAAAATTCCAACGAAACATCTGCATGACAACCTCCTTGATTGTGATGGCGCCATTATAGCGCGTGTTTTCCCTTTCGCCAATCAGCAATTTTCTGGTGATCACCCGACGCCAAAACTTCGGGAACTTTCCAGCCCATAAAATCAGCCGGCTTCGTATACTGCGCATATTCAGCACCCATGACTTCGTTCCCCTGACCAAAAGTTTCTTCTACAAGCGATGCTTCATTTCCAAGAACGCCGGTGATCAATCGTGATACTGCTTCGATAAGCACGAGCGCGCCCAGCTCTCCCCCTGCCAGCACATATGGTCCAATCGAAATTTCTTCATCCACCATGTGGTCCACCACGCGCTGATCCACACCTTCATAACGCCCGCAGACAACGGTGATCTCTTTGAGCTTGGACCATTCTTCGGCCATCCGCTGGTCAAATTGCCGCCCGCGCGGAGACAACAAGATTGTCTTTGTCTTTTTACTTTTTCCTTTTGCCTTTTTGAGCGCATTCAGATGCTCGAGCGCGCGATAAATAGGATCTGGCTTCAACACCATCCCAGCCCCCCCGCCATACGGCGTGTCATCAACCTTGTGATGTTTGTCGGTAGTAAAATCTCGCAGTTGAACAGCGTTCACTGAAATAATTTTCTCTTTCTGCGCGCGACCCAAAATACTCTCGCTGCAGTAGTGCGAGATCAGATCAGGAAAAATGGTGACGACGTTGAATTTCATAGTTCGATTTGATTCCATTCTTCGGGAGATATACCTGCTTGACGTAAAATTTCGGACAACAAATGTGGAGAAATTTCTTTATGATGCGGATTGGGAATATGCAGTGTAAGATTGCCCTTGGTCATAAACAAATGACGGCCTCCAGAGTACGGGCCATCAAATCCAAGGCGGCGAAGTTTGCGAACGAACTTCCTCCAGGCAATCGGCTTTGGCATACTTACCGAGCCGCCAAACGCTGACCGACGCGAGAGAAGCCAGGAATTTTTTCTTGTGCGCGCAATTTGAGAATCAACCAATCTTCGAGTACGCTCTGCAATTCGCGGCGGCAATCTTCCAAACTTTTGGCATTGGCCCACACCCCCGGAAGCAACGTAACCTCGCCAAAATAGCTTCCATCTTCCAAGAGTTTGTATCGAGCTGTTTTTAATTTTTTTTCAATAAAATCGGTGAGCATATCTAACGTGAGTATAGAAAAAAAAATGTTGTTTGTCAAGAAAAAAGCCCAGAATACATCTGAGCTGCGGTTAGCTTATTATTTATTTTCCT
>CAYNXQ010000118.1:0-2369 GCA_964401185.1 uncultured Gammaproteobacteria bacterium
ATATTCAAGATTGGCGAGCAGTCGCGCAGGATTCATGGTCGTCTCTTGCTGCGAGAGCGGCACATCCTTGGGATTCTCTCCCGACAGCCATGGTTCGGCCTGCAATTCGGAGACAAAAAGAGTCGCTGGAGACAATCCCCAAAATCGCGCCTTGAGATAATAATGAATGGCCGGCAGCCAGTCGTAGGTCCAAATTTTTCCTTTTGATGTGCGCACCACGCGATAGAGGGTCGTGCCAAAATAATCACCGGCCTCGCTAGCCTCGCGCCAGGTAGAAAGTTCTCCGCTGTCGGTCACCAAAATCTTGTGAGCAAGATCCTCGGCTCGAATCAGCGCTATCTCGGGAATTGTCCAATCCGCGCGATACCCAGCGCATTGTCCAAATGAAAAATGGATGAAGGGTTCATTTTCTACCTGCCAGATTTCGAGGGCAGGATTATGGCGATAGCGATCCACGACTGCCTGCGCATAGGTAAAAAATTCCTGAGTGGCATTGGCATCTGAATAAGAAAACCAACTGGGGATATGACATTCGGGCCAGCGCGGCGCTTTTTGCCCCACGACCAGCGTCACCTTGACTCCGGCGCGGCTGGCTTCGGCAAACATCCAATCGAGATCGGCAAAAGAAAAATGATTTTTCGCGGGTTCGGTCTCATTCCACAACGCCGAGATCCGCACAAAGGGCGGATGAAGATCCGTAACAATCGCATGAAAAGTCTCCCGCCAGTCGAGCCCTAGCCAGGTGGCCTGATCTGGAGAAAAACTGACCCCATAGGCCACCGGATATACCCGGCTATTTTGGACGACTGCCAAAATCGCGAGAAAGACAAACAAAATTACGAAAAAGAGAAAGAAGATTCTTTTTTTCATAATACCATAATCAAAGAACCAACCAGAAGCAGGGCCACGGCAATCGCCTGAAGTTCAAATTCTTTTTTGGTAAAAAATTCTCGAAACAATTTGGGGCGAAATTGGGTCAGGGCATAGACCAAGAAAAAGAGAAATGCATACTGCAATCCTGACAAGGCATTGACAATGGTAACGCTGCCGAGCGCTGTCGCTAGCTGAATGGCCAACACCGCTACAAAACCGAGCGCTTTATCAACCACAATCACCGTACCTGGCTGGCGCAAAGAATGTCGTTTTTTCTTTTTTGCAGTGAGAAGCGCAAGCGAAGTCCGAACATCACGGAAAGACAGAAGTGCAATGCCCACGATCCCAGCACTGCCGGTTGTCAAAAGAAGTACCGGGGTAAATGGGTAGCGCACATAGAGAAACTTGCGGGCAACATTGGTGGCAGCAAAGAGCGCAGCCGACAGCCCCATCCACCAAAATCCGACCGAGGTCGCGTGTTTCTTGCGCGTTTTTTCGATCGAAAGCAGCAGTGACGCAACCACCAAAATCACTACCCCAGCATATTCCACTGGCGTCAGTTGTTCCCCTAAGAAAAGAAAAGACAAGATTAAAGTAGACAGCGTAAACACGCCGCCGCCAAATGGGCCCAGATGACTCACCTCATTGGTGACATACGACTGATACCCGGTAAAGTAGCTTATCCCAAGCACAATCCCCGACCCGAGCCCTAGTAACAAATCAGATAAAGAAAATACGGCCGGGAAAAAAGCCAAAAATCCGAGGAGCGGCAGAAAAATGACAATCGAATAAAAGGTGTAGCGGAGCGGCGACTGTTTCTCCTTGGTGATGACCACATCGTCGAGAAGCGTCACGACCGAGAGCAAAAAATAGCCAAAGAGAGAAAGAAAAAAAGCCATAGTTTAAAGCAAATGCACATCTTCAATTTCACTGCGCTTGCCATGGAGCACAACATCCTCCACATGATAGGCGCCGCGCCGCGGGGCATTCAAGAATCCATTCATGGCCGCCTCGGCCAGCCAGCCCGAACGGAGCCAGTCGAGCAGCCACTCGTGCGCATACTTGGGGTCATCTTGCATAAAGCCTGCGCCAATCGAGAGCAGCCACTCTTTGTTGAATTCTTCCTGAGAACCAATGGTTGGCGACATGATGATCGGCAATCCAAAACCCGCATAAAATGACAGTTCGCTTGGCTTGGTCCAGAGAATATCGGTGGAAATGAGCAGTTTATTGAACTCGGCAAAATAGTCGCGCTGTTTTTTTACATACAAAATTTTTACTGACCCCATGTGTTTGCGCCCGAGGTGAAGCTTGTCCACAGCCTCGCGATAGTAGCGATACACATCTTGCCGCGCGCCAGCCACGAGATTCAGCTGAATTTTGCCCTGATCGATCAGCGGATGGAGGCTCTGCAAAATCGTGACGCCAATGTCGCGCTGGGCTCCAGCGCCACCGACGGCAAAGGTAATTGTCAAAGGATGCCGCGAGGTCAGATT
>CAYNXQ010000119.1:0-2349 GCA_964401185.1 uncultured Gammaproteobacteria bacterium
GGCACTGGTAGTGGCTGCGGTGGAAAAAATTCTGGCAGAAAAAATGGATGGCAAGAAAGACGAGGCCTTTATTCGCGACGTTTTGAAAAATATCGAAACACCATAAAGTATGCGCCGCTCTTCCGAACAATACGCAAAAATTCTTTTTCAGCTTACGCGCGACGTGTCGGGCAAAGCGCTCGACGAAGCGACACACGCGTTTGCTCTGTTGTTGCAGCGAGAACATGCTATGACTCGGGTGGATGCGATTGTGCGCGCCTATACTGATTTGGCGCAGGAAGCCGTGGGAGTTCAGTCGGCCGATGTCCGGGTAGCGCGAACTTTTTCTGCCCAGAAACTCAAGTCACTCCTTACTCTGTTTGGACGAACGATCGAAGCGCGAGTAACTGTGGACGAATCACTTCTCGGTGGCATGATCATCCGCACCAAAGACACTATTTTGGATGCCAGCCTGCGCACACAGCTCAAACGACTTGAACACCACCTAACAAGCTAACCAGCTAGTAAGCTAACAAGCTATTCATATATGTCAAGCACAGATCAAATCGTCGCTTCACTCAAAAAACAGATTGCTTCTTTTGCTCCCGGCGTCGAGACGCAAGAAATCGGCACCGTGATTTCGGTGGGTGATGGGATTGCCCGCATGTCTGGCCTTACCAATTGTCAGGCGCAAGAGATGCTCGAGTTTCCGGGAGGCACGATTGGAGTGGCCTTGAATTTGGAAGAAGAAACTGTGGGTGCAATTATTTTGGGCGATTTCAAACATATCAAAGAAGGCGACACCGTGAAGCGTACGGGCAAGATTATGTCGATTCCGGTGGGCGAAGGACTCTTGGGCCGCGTGGTCAATGCTATTGGCGTGCCTGTGGACGACAAGGGCGCAATCAAAAGTAGTAAAACCTATCCAATCGAGCGCGTGGCTCCGGGCGTTATCACTCGTGAGCCGGTCAACCGTCCGCTCCAGACTGGTATTTTGGCCATTGATGCCTTGATTCCCGTGGGCCGCGGTCAGCGCGAACTTATCATTGGCGATCGCCAGACTGGCAAGACGGCGGTGGCCATAGACACGATTCTCAATCAGAAAGGACAGAACGTGATTTGCGTATATGTGGCCGTTGGACAGAAAGAATCCAAAGTGGCGCGTATTTTGGCACGGCTAGAAGCTGCTGGCGCTATGGAATACACCACGATCGTGGTGGCTGGAGCATCGGAGCCAGCGCCAATGTCGTACCTCTCTCCATATACTGGCGTCACCATTGCCGAATATTTCGCTGATCAGGGCAAAGATGTACTGGTGATTTATGATGATTTGACCAAGCAAGCCTGGGCCTATCGCGAGATGTCGCTTCTGTTGCGTCGTCCACCAGGGCGCGAAGCTTATCCTGGAGACGTCTTCTATTTACACTCCAGACTTCTCGAGCGCGCCTGCAATCTCAACAAAGATCACGGCGGAGGATCGATCACTGCGCTCCCGATTATCGAAACTCAGGCTGGCGATATCAGCGCGTACATTCCGACCAATGTGATTTCGATTACCGATGGTCAGATTTTCTTGGAAACAGATTTGTTTTACCGCGGCATTCGTCCTGCCTTAAACATTGGATTGTCCGTTTCGCGCGTGGGCGGCTCGGCTCAAATCAAACCAATGAAAAAGGTGGCCGGCAAACTGAAACTCGCCATGGCTCAGTACCGCGAACTCGAAGCCTTTGCGCAATTTGCTAGTGATCTGGATGCCGAAACGAAAAAGCAAATTGATCGCGGCCGACGTTTGACCGAACTCTTGAAACAGCCACAATTTTCTCCGCTCCCAGTAGCCGAACAAGTCGTCTTGATTTTTGCTGCCAATGCCGGAGTATTCGATGCCGCACCACCAGAAAAGGTAAAAGACGTGCAAGAAAAATTATTGACCTTTGTTCGCGGCGCCAAATCTGTGCTCTTGGAAAAAATTGCTGGCGGCGTCTGGGATGATGCTGTGGAATCAGAACTGAAAGCCGTGTGCGCCGAATTTTCCAAAGCCTAAAAAGCTAGCAAGCTAGTGAAGCTATAAGCTAACAGCTCCGTTATGGCCGTCAATACCAAAGCCATCAAACAACGCATGAAATCCATTGGCAATACCAAAAAGATTACCAAAGCCATGGAGATGGTTTCGGCTGCCAAAATGCGCCGGTCAGTGGAGGCAACCCTCGCCACGCGTGCCTATGCAGACTTGGCGCGACGCCTCCTGACCAAGCTCTCGCAGACAGAATTGCAGGATATTCCACTGCTTGGCGCGCGATCGGTGAAAAAGACATTGCTGATTGTGATCGCGGGCAATCGCGGACTCTGTGGCAGTTTCAATGCCAATGTGAT
>CAYNXQ010000120.1:0-2329 GCA_964401185.1 uncultured Gammaproteobacteria bacterium
AATCGCAATCCCCAACCAAATATGATAGTAGCGGAAGACGAGAATGATGACCATGGAGCCGATCAGAATCTTGTCGGCAAATGGGTCAAAAAGCATGCCGAAACGGGTAATCTGATTGCGGGTGCGAGCCAGTGATCCATCCAGCGCATCGGTAAAGGCCACAAGGAGAAAGGCAGCAATTCCCGTATAGTACCGTTCCAAAAGTACGAGAACGATAACAATCGGGGTGGCCAGGAGTCGGAAGGCCGTGATTTGGTTTGGAGTAACCGTGCGAGGAAGAAATCGCAAAATCGTCCGATCGAGGAGATGGTCGTGCGGATGGACAACGGGGGCTGCCAGGTAGGTAAAGAGGTCGGGATGATTCCGGACAAAGGCATTGATTTTTCCCATAGTTTTGCTAAAATACAGCACAACTAGCATAGCAAAAATTCTCCGAAAAGTAAACCTATTTCACGCCTGATTATCCATGAAGCTGCCCCATTTGCATTCCCCAAAGCTCTTTGTGAGCGCCTGTGTGGCCATTGGCGCCAGTTGTGCCAATCTGTTTTGGTTGCACTCGCCACTCCTTGGAGCTGCCAGTTTTCTTGTTATCCTATACACCACACTCAAACGCGTAGATTGGAGGATCTTACTATCTGCGACGATTATCCTCACCACAGTCGCTTACTACACGGAAGGGATAACCACAGTATCTACTGTCGGCGTTCTCCTCTTGAGTCTTATCACATTCTTCTTTGGCCCAGACGCTCCAGTTGCCAAAGAAGAAGCGGCAATTATTACCCCGCCAGAATTCACAGTTGGCGGCGTGGTCGTCGTTTTGATTGATCTCATCCTCATCGGAACGCTCTGGCACAATCGAACAACAAATATACTCATTTCTCCCTGGCAAGCCCTAGACCCCTGGTTTTTTCTACTGTTTGCGCTTGGTACTTTTTTTCTCTTTCGCATTCTGGCTCGCGAACTCTCCTCGACCTCTTCGATCGTACTTACCTCGTTGCATTTCTTTGTCATGCTCGCAGTAACATCTCTCATCTACCCGCTCGGCTTTGGTTTTGATGCCTTCATCCATCGCGCGACCGAAGTCTGGATCCAGATGCACGGATTCATTCATCCGCTCACTCCCTACTACATTGGACAATATAGCCTGGTCGCCTGGCTCTCGAATCTGACGAGCATTCCCATCTTTGCCATTGATGTCTGGCTGGTACCAGCACTCTCGGCCATCCTCTTGCCACTCGCAACCATCCAGAGTTGGGCCACGACTTTTCCCAACAAAAAAGGCTCTGCGCTCCTGGCATTCTGGCTGATCCCGTTTGTCCCATTTTTTTCTTTATCGCTCACGACCCCCTACAATCTGGCGCTTCTTCTCGCCATGCTCACAGTTTTTTCTCTTGTTCCAGCGTTACACTCTGGTCGGAAGAATCATCTCATTGCAGCCATATCCCTTGCCACAGCCGCCACACTCACCCATCCACTCATTGGTGTGCCCATCCTATTCGTTACTCTTGGTAGCCTCCTTTTCATATCAAACAAAAAGCCTGCCCTGCGCACAGCCGTTGCTGCAATCTTTGGCACTGGCCTCACGATACTTGCCCCCAGCATGTTCTCGATCTATATCTGGCAAAAAACTGGCCATACACCAACTCTTACGCCATGGTCGCAAGCATTGATCAATATCAAGGGACTATTTGCTCGGCCGTATTGGTACGCTGTCACTGCCCCATTACGATTCCAGATCCTCTACACCTGGGAGCGATGCCTTGTGCCAGCAGTGGTGCTTCTCGGTGTTGCTGGAGCCATCTCGGAGATACGAAAAAAGTGGTCTGGGGTTGTAATTTTACCTATTGGGACTGCAGCAATGTTTGTCAGCGCCATTATTCTGCGCGGATTCCTCACTTTCCCCGACGTCGTTGGCTATGAACAAAATGATTATCCAACCAGACTTCTCCATGCCAGCATCATATTTCTCCTGCCACTCTCCATGCTGGGACTCGAGGCACTTTGGGAGAAGATCAAAAAACTTCATCGCGGAGTTGTACTATTGCTTCTGTTCCTTGGTGCGCTTGTCCTCATGCTATCGCTGTATTTTTCCTATCCCCAGCACAATCCCAAAGCCCGCTTCCCCGGATACAATGTTACTGCTTCGGATTTTCATGCGGTCGAATGGATTCATAATCAAAATGTCAAATGTCAATTGTCAAACGTCAATTGTGATCCCAACTATATTGTTCTGTCTGATCAGCTGGTATCAGCGTCAGCGCTCACAGACTATAGTTTCCTCAAATACTTCGCGACTGCGCAAGGCGATCTTTTTTACTACGCACTTCCC
>CAYNXQ010000121.1:0-2323 GCA_964401185.1 uncultured Gammaproteobacteria bacterium
ACTTGCGAGAGCATCTGGGCCGAGACGGGGATAAGACCAAAGTCGATCAGAATGCCAATGAATTGCAGGTAGGCAATCACAGTCACATACCAGCCGAATTGCGTGGGCCCGAGGTAGCGCGTGAGCATGCCAAGCGCCAGAAGTCCAAGGCTGGTGGACACTACCTTACCGATCATTTGCACGGCAGTATTGTGGGCGATTTGACGGGTAGTGGCCATATTTACTCCACGTCCGTGTCTTGATCGCGACGGATGTGTTCGGCAATAAAGGCCGAGTCCTTGATCATGGACTCGCGAAGCGCTGGAGAGATTTTTTTCTGTTTTATTTCGTGGGAAGTAGCCTTTTTCAATTCAATCATGACCGCAGAAAAATAGAGCGACCGCAGCGGGTCGGTGTCTTTGAAGCCATATTCTTTGAGCGCGATTTCGACTGCCCCTTTGGCAGTGTATCCGCCACGTTCTGCTGTCTGGGCTTTTGTTACAAGCGTCGAAAGAATATCTGGTTTGGGATGTTGTTCTCGGGATCGTTCAATCATAGAGAAATTTTGGATTTGTCTAGGGCTAGCATAGCTTGGTTTGTCTGTTTGGTCAAACAAAAAGCCGCGAGGAGCATCCGCGGCAACCTTTTTTATTCCAGGTATTTTTTCCTACGGACCATGTCGAGATACATTCTTCGGATCACGTTGCCAGCCAGGCCAAACTTCCATTCGATCGGTGTTGGCGTGGCCCAGTCGCCAACCTCGTACTCGCGATCGGCAAAGGCTTGTTTGATATCAGCGAACCGGCTGGCCTCAACCGTTTTCAGATTATTGGCCTTCCCTGTTTCGGTTGGCACATACTGGCGAAAGCGGAAGCGGAAGAGATCCGGTGGAAATAGGGCCATAGCAGCCTCGACATCACAGGGCATGGTCTCGGTCAAGATCACGCTTAGGTTGATCTTTCTTCCCTGGGGATTGATTTGTCGCCACGCCTCTGCGGCTTCTCGGATCTGCTGGAAGTTCGCAACATGCGGTCCGGCGATACGTTGCCGCTCTTCTTCCGAAGTCGAAATGAGCGAGATTTGCAATTGGACTGGCTCGGGATTTCGGGCAGCGAATTGCGCCAGCTCCACAAATGTACTTCTAGAGTGTTCATTGGCTGGAAACACGGTCGATACCTTGAATGAGCCAGAAAAAAACTTGGCGACCAGCTCGAGCCCTTGGATGAGTGACGGGTTCAAGAGTGGCTCACCAGTATTGGCGATCGTCACTTTGTGCGGGGTCGACTCTAGAGAGATCCCGCGGTTCCTCAACTCGCCATAATAGAGGAGGAGTAATTGATCCCGAATCTCCTCTGGCTCAAGGTTTCTGCCGAAACGTTCGTAGCCCAATTCGCAAAAGGAGCATTTCATGGGGCAGCCTGCCTGCGACGAGAGCACAATAATACTCTTCGGTTTGGCCGTGCCGTAAAAGTAGCTGATCTCGATCACTTGGCCATCGTGGGTAAGAGCCGGTATGCCGATCACTCCATCGGTTCTGTCTCCAAATTGGAACACCAGATCTTTGCGAACGCTCAATTCAAGGGTCATGATTTGTTCCTCCTGCCCGAATCCTAGCAGAGAATTGATGAAGTGTCAATCTCCCAGCGTCCTTTGATTGATGGACAAGCTCCACCATTTTCTCTATACTAAAATCACGTTATGTATACGTTTCTTTATCGGCCACTGGCAGCCTGGGTCACCTTTCTAGGACTCCTATTCCTCTCGCTATTTTTTGCGACTCCTGTTTTGGGCGCGGAAGCACCTCCTGTTATTCGCGATTCGCATTTCGAAGCGCAGTTTACCGCTCAATCAATACCAGATCCGGTGGTGCTGGCTCCGGGGGAAGTGAAATCAATTACATTTTCTTTCAAAAATGTTGGCACGGCCACTTGGGAAGGGCTTGGTCCTCATTTTGTCTCGGCCTACACCATGGAACCGCGGGGACATGCTTCTATATTGACCGACGCGACCTGGAATAGTCCCAAAGAAACCAACGCAATCACGCGGCAAACCAAGCCAGGGAGTACTGCCACACTCACCGTACTTCTGCACGCACCCGACAAACCCGGCACCTATACCGAGCACTTCTTTTTGGCAGCAGAAAATTTTTCTTGGGTCAAAAATGGCGATTTTTTTGTTACAGTATCTGTTCAGGCAAGCGCTTCGCAGGAACAAGCCTCGGCCGCTCCAGCTGCGGGCAATTATGAAGCCAATCGGTTTATCCAAAGCGTGAAAGCCGTGACTGCCAAGGGTGATGATCCAGTAGATGTGATTGTCGGTTTTCAGAATATTGGAAAAGCGGATT
>CAYNXQ010000122.1:0-2304 GCA_964401185.1 uncultured Gammaproteobacteria bacterium
GGCGCCCAGGCTCGGCTGACATCGGTATCAGTGCAGATGCAAAAAATATCGTTCTTGTATCCATGCTCTTCGGCAAAAAAAGCCACGCTAAAAAATGAGGTGATCAGCGGCAGTGGTTTTTTGTTCAGGCGATCAATCAAATCTTTGCCCCAGCCGTGATGAATCATCCAATAGAGCTGGCGCACCTGGCTGGTGGGCCGAGACAAATCGCGCTTGGGGTAGAACGGTTCGATCCGCTGGAGATAATCCATGAGATCAAAGATGGACTCGCCGACAAATGGCAAACGCTTGAGTCGCGAGATGGTCTCGTAGATGCCGCGACCACCCTCCCAGCGCCGGCGATCCGATTCGGGAATGCCTCGGTAGGTGTTGGCGTCGATAATCCCACCTTGGGCGATGTCGGCCAGCGGGTAGACTGCGCGCTCATGGCCATACCCCATATCAACGGCAATCACATAGGCTTTCTTTTTTCTGGTTCTTTTTTCGACAGGCACAATTGAATGAAAAGGCAAAAATTAAAAGGCAAAAGATCTTCTTACTTCTATCTTGTACAAGTATAGCACAATTTTTCTTGCTGGACGACTGATTGACAGGCACGAGCATGTATGCTACTCTAGCGCTGGAGGTAAAGAAGATGTCAGAGAACAAAGACAACCCACTCACCGTCGCTACGTGGGGAAAAATCACCCACGAGTTGTCCGAATTCACGGACAAAGTCTTGAAGCGAATGCCCGAAGAGGATGCCCAAAAGCTCCTCGGACGAATGAACTTTGTCAAAGCTGCTTTGCAAGGCACACTTCATCAAGGCATGCTGGTCGTGCCGATCAACGAAGAATTTGAGAGTGACTTTGGCAATTCCTGGAGAATCTACGAAGAACTGCTGAGATATAACAATGAGTGGCTAACACGTGATCCCATTGAGATGGGTCTCATGAAGCAGTTCAAGAAGAGCTCTCGTCCACAGCGATTCTGTGCGCAACTGGTCCATTTCTTGGATCAAAAACCTGATGGCTCCTTGGAAGACGTTGACAGTCGTATCAGGAACGCAGGATTGACTTTGGCGAAACTGGAACACTTTACTGTCCTCTACGAAAAGGGTCAGAAAGTCAAGCTGCCGATCAACTGGTGGCTGCCGAAAGATTTGCCTGTATACGAAGTGTCCATTCTTGGCTCATACGTTCACAATCCTTCCGAAAGCCTGCAGGGACTCTGGGGAGATAGTCTACACTTCGATAGTACTGGCCATCCAACAGTGACCCGCTGGCGCAGTCCAGGTAACTCGCTTCTTTCCCAAAGATTCGGCGACTGGATTCTCACTGTCCAAGAGCTGCCACCGGAAGCAGAACAAAAGTAAAGGAAAGATCCTGTGGTGAATGACCAACCGTCTTCACCACTTTTTTATTTTAAAACAAAAAACCTCGTGAATACTCACGAGGTGAAAGAACTCTGTCTGGACGGATCAATCCATCCGGATCTTGGTATGTCCATTGCTCGGCGTGGACGGATTGGGCCGAATCGGAATCACTGGGGCACGTTTCTTGAACTCCACCAACCCCTGCACGATCTCTTTTACAACACTCGGACCCTGGTAGACCATGGCTGTGAAGATCTGCACCAGGTTGGCACCCGCTTCCTGCATTCGTCGCGCATCATCCCAATTGCAGATACCACCAACACCGATGATCGGCATATTGGGGAGCCAGCCACGAATCTGTCGCACCACATCGAGCGTCCGCGGCAGAAGAAATGGCCCACTTGCGCCACCATCTGCTTTCACCGTCGGCGGAAGTTTGGAATGATCCATGGTTGTGTTTGTGGCAACAATACCGTCCACACCTCTTCCGATTGCGATATCCAGTAGCCCAAAGAGTTGATTCGACGTGAGATCCGGAGAAATCTTCACAAGGATCGGTTTTCTCGGCGATGGTCCCCGCTGTATCAGTTCTCGCCGGGTCTCCATGATGGCTCCCAGCAATTCGTCGAGCGGACCGCGCTGCTGCAGGTCGCGAAGTCCAGGTGTATTGGGCGAACTAACATTGATCGTGATTCCGTCGGTGTAATCATACATGCGCTTGAACGTCTCGCAATAGGTCTCCACCGTATGTTCGGGTTTAACAATTTTTGCTTTCCCGATATTCATGAAGAGCGGAATGCCCAAAGGAAATGCCCGCGCGCGCAACCGTAGCTGAATCGCCGCCGCGCCTTCGTTGTTGAAGCCCATGCGATTGATCAGGGCCTGGCACTCGGGAATACGGACTATCCTCGGCCGCTCATTGCCCGGCTGATCGAGCGGCTCAACGCCGA
>CAYNXQ010000123.1:0-2175 GCA_964401185.1 uncultured Gammaproteobacteria bacterium
AGGTCGACGTTCGGGTACTGCCCCCGCGGCAACACGCGCCGAATCTCGTCGTCGCGGCCAATCACCGGATCCAGCTTTTCTTTGCGCGCCAAATCAGTAAAATTTTTGCCATATTTTTCCAGCGCCTGATACTTGGCTTCTGGCTCGGGAGAGTCTACCTTTTGCGTACCGCGAATGGTGGCCAGCACTTTGAGCACATCATCGTAATGAATCCCTTGCCGCGCCAGGGCTGCGCTAATCGGATTGGTGTTGGTCAGATACGCGAGGAGCAGATGCTCGACACTCACATATTCGTCACCCATGGTACTGGCTTCCTGAGCCGCTTGCTGGAGGATGTACATCATCGCCTGACCCATGAGCACTTGACCCAGGCCGCCGGTGGGCATGGCTCCAGTCTGTTTGGGAATAGCGGCAATCAGCGATTGGACAGCGCTGCGCAATTCGGGAATCACGGCATTGAGTTTTGTGAGGACAGAAATCACGACACCTTCTTCTTGCTCCAAGAGCGCGGCAAACAGGTGAGGCGGTTCAATCTGGGGAGAGCCGTGGTCATTGGCGATGCCCGACGCGCGCTGGATCGCCTCTTGGGATTTGTGGGTAAAATTTTGTGGACCCATATAGTGAAAAATTCTAAAGCCGAAATTCGAAACCTGATGAAAATTATCACTCACACTATTAGAGTGATAATTACTATACCATATTGAAATGCTCTGTCAAGGATGCTACAATTATAGCATAATCTTAGCCATTTTTTCGTATGCATCGCCGCCTCTTTATCGCAGTCCCAATTCCCCCAGAAGTGGGATCAGAAGTCCGTCGCGTGGAACACGAACTGCGACTGGCAAACGAAGGACAACGGATCACTTGGAGTGACACGAACCACGAGCCGCATGTGACCATGCTTTTTTTGGGAAGTGTTGCTGAAGAAAAACTCACCGAGCTCACGCATCTGCTCGATCGGGTACGGATGCTCTACGCGCCATTTTCTTTTACTCTCAAAGCGCTAGATGCCTTCCCAGACCAGGCTCGTCCAGAAGTACTCACGATCGCGCTCGATCCAAGTGACGCCACCCCGGGCAAGCTGGTGGAACATCTGCGCAAGGATATTGCTAAACTCCAGATTGATCCGGCTGAATTGGTTTGGCACCCGCATCTAACACTGGGGCGATGCAGGCCCGCGACGACTGTCACAGGGTTTGAGACGATTGCGGTAGCGCCAATGACCTGGACAATTGATCGAATAGAGCTCGTCGAAAGCCATCTTCACGGTGATCGACCGCATTATGAAGTCCTGTCGACCCACCTCTTCCAGAACAAGTAATATGGAAATCTTAGGCGTCCATGTTGATGAATTGACGAGAGAGGGGATAAAGCAAAAATTTGTGTCTTTTTTGCAATCTTCTACTTTGAACACTATTTTTACTCCGAATCCCGAGATGGTCGTGGACGCCCAAACCGACCCATATTTTCTTCGCATCTTGAACACCAGCACGCTCAATCTCTGCGATGGTCGGGGACTCGAGCTCGCTGGCCGTGGGAAGCTGCATCGATTCTCGGGCATCGATGCTCTACTGTCTTTGTGTGCGATAGCCGCAAGAGAAGGACAGGGGATATATCTCTTGGGTGGCCCAGATCGCAGTGTTCTCACTTTGGCTTCAGACAATCTGCGCAAACAATTTCCTTCGTTGTTTATCATCGGGGTTGCTTGTGGCCCAGACATCCATACGCAAACCGACGGAACCATAATCTATGACCAAGAGCGCAACGCCGCCATCTTGTCGGATATCCGCGCCAAACAACCGGCCATTCTCTTTGTTGGATTTGGACATGGCAAACAGGAGAAATGGATCAAAGAAAATGCTGCTCAATTAGCTGGGGTACGAATTGTCATGGGGGTTGGTGGAGCATTTGATATGCTCTCGGGCAAAATCCCGCGCGCGCCTTGGCTTTTTCGCGTGTTCGGGTTAGAATGGCTGTGGCGCCTGAGTATTGAGCCGCGACGTTTCAAACGCATTTGGAAGGCCACTGGCACATTTCTTTTCCTCTATTTTAAACATCACTAATATGTCTATCCGCACTCGTTTTGCCCCAAGCCCAACCGGCTTTGTTCATGTAGGCAGTCTCCGCGCTGCGCTTTTTCCCTATCTCTTTGCTCGCAAAATGGGTGGTACATTT
>CAYNXQ010000124.1:0-2172 GCA_964401185.1 uncultured Gammaproteobacteria bacterium
CGGGTGAATGCAGGCGATATCGTGTATATTGGAACGCCGCAAGTGGAAAAAATTTTTTCCATTGATCGCGTCCACAAACTTCTTTCTGGTGGACGAAGTCTGGCCGAGGTTGCCGAACATGTGAAACGAGTTTTGGCTGATATCCGAACCGGAGCGTCCTACGGCGGCGCCTTCTTGCACATTTTGACCCCCGAAGAAATTCCCAGGACTGGCCGACAACCCAAATACCTGATGGATGATCCCAAAGAAAAACCAGTAGAGAAAAAACCAGCCGAAGAAGAAAAGGAATCGCCCGCGCCCGAGACCAATGAACGTTATCGTGAACCGCACGAATCGCATACGGGAAATTTTTTGGTGACACTTGGCAAGGGTGTGGTTGGCGCTCTGGTTCATCTCTTGCATTTGCTCAAAGCGTTCATCGTTGGCACAGTCCAATTGCTGGTTCACCTCTTTATCTTGGCCACCAACAAAGGCGGTCAGCGGCCAATCGTCGCCGGCCACATGCGTCAACAATTCCAAAAAGCGCTCAAACGTCTGGGCGCTCTGCCGCTGGGAAGCAAGGTACTCATTTTTCTGGTGATCGTTGCGATTGTCACCGCTTTTGGCGTGATCACCTATACCCAGGCGCAAACCAAACGAGCTGATGCAGAAATCGCCTATCGATTGGCGCTCACGGCGGTCAAAGACAAGAAAGACGCGGCTGACGCCAAGCGAATCTATGGCGACGACACGACCGCCATGTCGCTCCTGGGTGAAGCCAAAGGGATGCTGCAACTGATCAATCCGGATACGAATGCGAAAATAACCGAGATTCAGGCATTGCAGACAGATATTGACGGCATCATGAAACAACTCCAGCACTGGGTGGTGATCCATAGCAATCTGATTGCCGATCTCTCGGCCACTACCCCAAATGCACAGGCGACAAAACTGGCCGCACTCGACGACCATATCCTGGCCTATGGGCCAGCCGATCAAAATTTGTATGTGATTGATCCCAGCAAGCAACAATCAGTCGCCGCCACACCGCATTCTACGCTCCCCAATCTCCGCGCCGGCAATACCCCAAAAGAAAATGATGGCGTCATTTTTGTTACCGATGATGCAGCCATTGCCCGCTACGACAAAAGCGCTGGCACGATCGCCACGCAAGACATTTCTTTCCCCGGCAAGGGCACCAAACTGGCCGATCTCTTCGTCTACAATCAACGGCTCTTTTCGCTTGATCCGTCCACCAACCAAATCTACAAGCATGCGGCCACTGCCACAGGATATGATCGCGGAGTACTGTGGATCAAGACGACACTCGATCTCCATGACGCCGTATCGCTGGCAATCGATGGCGATATCTTTGTTCTCCTGGCCCATGGCGCGCTCGTCAAGCTGACCAATGGAAACCCCACCCCCTTCCCCGTTTCTCGGATTGACCCGCCGCTCTCGGCGCCGACCATTGTCTGGACCTACAATGGCGTGAACAATTTGTACATCCTGGAGCCAGTAGGCAAACGCGTGATCATGCTCGACAAAACCGGCAAACTGCTGGCCCAGTACACCGACCCGATCTGGAAAAATCCGACTGGCATGGTGGTGAATGAAGATAAAAAGATCATGTATATTCTGGATAGCGAGAAGCTCTATCGCGTGGCGCTCCAATAAAAAATACTCCCGACTCGGGAGTATTTTTTTGAATCACTGGGATTATTTCAAGGTCACCTTGCCGCCAGCCTCTTCGATCTTCTTCTTCATGGCTTCGGCATCTTCTTTCTTGACGCCTTCTTTGATCATCTTTGGCGCTCCGTCGACCAGCGCTTTGGCATCGGCCAAACCCAGACCGGTCAATTCTTTGACCACTTTGATCACGGCAATTTTGGTGCCGCCGGCATCGGTAAGCTCAACGCCGAATTCTGTTTTCTCTTCGGCAGCTGGTGCAGCGCCAGCAGCGGCGCCTGGCATTGCCATCATCATGGCAGGAGCGGCAGCGCTCACGCCGAATTTGTCCTCGAGCACTTTCACGAGCTCCGAGAGATCCAAGACCGACATCTTTTCGATTTCGGCAACGAGGGATTTGAATTTTTCTGGCACCTCAACCAGTGTTTTTTCATCTGACATACAATTGTTAGATATTAGGTGTTAGGTGTTAGGTGTTAGGTGTTAGGTGTTAGGTGTTAGGTG
>CAYNXQ010000125.1:0-2023 GCA_964401185.1 uncultured Gammaproteobacteria bacterium
GTAGCCGCCTCGGACTGGGCGATCTCATTGGTGTGGTGAATGGGTACATGGTCGATGCCGCCGCAGTGAATGTCAAATTGTTCGCCCAGATACTTGATACTCATGGCCGAACATTCCAAATGCCAGCCTGGGAATCCCATGCGGGATTTACCCTGAGCCACGTCGAAGGGCCATTCCATCTGGCGTTTCGATCCGCCAGGGGTGAATTTCCACAAGGCAAAGTCGTGGAGATTTTTCTTCTCGCCCAGATCAACGCGTGCACCAGCCTTAAGCTTCTGTTTTTGCAACTGCGCCAGTTTGCCGTAATCTTTTACTTTGGTTGTGTCAAAATAAATGCCATCGGATGTTTGATAAGTATAGCCCTTGTCGATCAGGGTTTGGACGAGCGCAATTTGTTCGGGGATATTGTCGGTGGCACGCGGCATCTCGTTGGGTGAGATAATGTTGAGGCTTTTGAGGTCATGCAGAAATGCCTTGGTATAGAGAGCGGCAATTTCGCTGGCCATTTTGCCTTCGCGGGCCGCGCCTTTTTCCATCTTGTCTTCGCCCAAATCCGCATCATCGGTCAAGTGCCCGACGTCGGTAATATTCATCACGTGGTTTACAACATAGCCATTGGCCAGGAGCACGCGTTTCAGGATATCTTCGAAGACATAGGTGCGCAGGTTGCCAATGTGAGCGTAGTTGTAGACAGTCGGGCCGCAGGTATACAAACCGACCTGCTTATCATGAAGCGGCTTAAACAACTCTTTTTTGCGGGACAGGGTGTTGTAGAGTTTGAACGGCATAAAGAAAGTGTTGGTTCATAGTATAGAGGAGGGACGACAACTTGTCTACAAAAGTTTTTCACACAAACGTTGATGTGGATAAACACTTTTTGCGCAATTTGTGCTATAATAAATAAGATAAAAGTCAAAAGGAAAAAGTAAAAAGATTTATGGCACTTTTCTCCAAATCCGAATCGTATCTTGGAATTGATATTGGCGCAGGCGGGATGAAACTGGTGGAATTCAAAAAGACCAAAGGCCGGCCACAACTGTGGACCTACGGCATTTTTGATCACATGCTCGATATCCATGCGCCGCAAGAAGCGCCGCGCGCAATCCCGGTTCCCAAGGGTTCTCCACCGCAGCCCGGCATGTCTGCACAGACCGGAGCGCCAGCAGCTCCAAAAGGAAAAGAGCCTGCATCAGCGCAGGATCCGCGAGTCGCCGAATATGCGGGATATCTGCGCGCACTGGTTGAAAAAACTCGCGCCACCACCCGAAAAGTGACGGCCAGTTTGCCGGTCTCGCATGTTTTCCATGCGGTGATTACGCTCCCGGTCGTTCCCGAGAAGGAACTTGATTTTCATGTGCGCGCCAAAGTGAGCAAGATGCTGCCCAAACCAATTGACGAGATGCAGGTAGTGCATCAGCTCTTGCCATGGAAGAAAAACGAACCGCGCAAAGATATGAAGGTGCTGGTCACGGCTGCCGCGCGCAATTTGGTGCAGTTTTACACCGATATGTTTGCTGCCGCCGGGCTCACGCTCGACGAACTCGAGACCGAAGCCTTTGCCATCGAGCGATCACTGGTCGGGCGCGATCCAACCACTGCCATGGTGGTGGATATTGGCGCCGAGCGCACCAATTTTTTTATCATTGACGAAGGGTTGCCAGTAACGCATCGCAGTATCCAGGTGGGCGGCGGCATGTTCGACGAAGCGCTGGCGGCGGAGCTTGGGGTAGACAAAGCCCTGGTGCCAAACATGAAGTATGATTTGGCGCGATCCGGCGGAGAACGAATTCCATCAGACATTTTTTTGCCGACCATTGATCCGATTCTCAAAGAAATTCAGTACGGTTTTGAACTCTATCTGCACCAAAGCGGCAACGAAGAAAAGCGTCCAGAAAAAATTATTCTCTCGGGTGGCGCATCTTTATTCCCACCAGTCCTTACCTTGCTTCGCCAGAATTTTCAGATGAAAGTTTTTGTCGGGGATCCTTGGGCGCGGGTGGTGTATCAGCAGGGGTTGAAATCA
>CAYNXQ010000126.1:0-1994 GCA_964401185.1 uncultured Gammaproteobacteria bacterium
AGTTGAAGAGCATATCCGCGATTGGAAATCGCAGGTTGAGAAAATTGTTAATTTCGAAGATGCAGAAAATCCGGCAAAGATTCTCAAAAACAGCGAGTGGCTCTCAAAACTCACGTTTGCAGATGTACTCAACATCGCTTCTAATTTTACAGTTCAGCAAATGATGCAGCGCGATATGTTCGAGCGGCGTATCAAAGAAGGGAACCACGTATATCTTCACGAGTTCATGTACCCACTGATGCAAGGATATGACAGTGTGGCAATGAATGTAGATGTAGAAGTTGGTGGCACCGACCAAACTTTTAATATGCTTGTGGGACGCACGCTTCAAAAAAGATTTAATAACAAAGAAAAATTTGTTATTTCTACGACCCTGCTCGAGGACCCGCGCACCGGTAAGAAACTTATGAGTAAAAGCGAAGGAGGCTATATTGCACTTAACGATGCCCCAAGTGATATGTACGGTAAAGCGATGGCATTACCGGATGAAGTAGTTAAGCAAATGTTTGTCGATTGTACACTCCTGCCGCTTGGCGACATAGAAACTATCGTTTCCGGCCACCCCAAAGAAGCTAAGATGCGCTTGGCGCGGGAGATTGTCACGATGTACCACGGCGAGGAGGTTGCCAAGAGAGCCGAGGAAAGTTTTATTGCAACTTTTCAAGAAGGTGGAGTGCCAGAAGACATTCAGGAAATTACCCTGGGCTCAGGAGAAAAAATTTCTGACAAGCTTGTTGAATTAGGAATTGTGTCGTCCAAAAGTGAACTACGGCGGCTTCAGGATGCCGGTGCAATCTCCGAAGTTGGCGGCGACAATATCTCAAATGTTGATTCGGTAGAAAAACGCCCTATCGTCCTGCGTATCGGTAAACACCGGTTTGTTCGTCTTGTTTGAGGTATACTTCTCAGCAGCGAGCACCTATCAAAGGAGGTTCTGGTGAACTCAGACATGATTGCACTAAAACCGTTTTCACCAAAAGCGGCGCGGCATCTGTGTGCACTTATAGACATAGAAGACAAGCGCATGCGAGAAGTGGTAGAGGCGCTTCTGGACGAAGACGAGGCTGCCGACAAATGTAACGATCTTGCCGAGCTACATTCACTGAAGCACCGCCTCGAAACGGAGACGGTTTCAGAAGTAACTCTGAAAGAGTACCAGTGCTTGGCCCAACTTCTGATACAAGGTATTGCTTCCTACCATGAAAGACTAGAGCAGAAACCTGGCGAGGACGAGGAAGCCGATTTGTCGAATGATATTGGTTTTCTTATTGCAATCCTCAGCGATCTGCGGAAATCCACTGCGTGGTATACGGTGCTGACTAGGCTCTAGGCAAAAACATCCCCCTTCGATTTCTCTCAGGGGGATTTTATTATCTATCGGGAGGTTCGAGACCGAAGTCTTCATCTTCTTCAGCATCTTCCTCCTCAGTGTCGTCTGTGTCTACCACATCGTCACTCAGAAGCTCATCTTCATCTTTCCCCTGAACAAACTGATTCTCAAACTCGTCGTGCATAGCTCAATATACGTTACTAACTAATAATTTTTAGTATTTTGCCCGATTACGTCCACAGTTGTATCAAACACATAAATCTTTGCAAGTTTGTAAAACGGAGCCTGTGGTTAAGGAAGGCTCGGAATCGTATAAAAATTCGAACACCTGCGGAACTTGCTATGTCTCTGGCTTTGCCAGAGTACAGACTCAAACAGTCCTCGGTGTCGAATTTTTATGCGACTCCTCACGGAGGCGGGGGAAATTGGCCTTTTATTTTTCCATCGCTAGGCACGTAAGCCCGACTGCGATGGCGTCCATCTCGTCGTCTATCCGTTTTTGGGCCGGAAGCTCAATTAATCTAGGAAGCATCAGAGCAATTGCGGCCTTATCGCTCTTCCCATAGCCCGTCACCGCCGTTTTTACCTCAAGCGGAGTATATTCGCAAACCTTTAGATTGTTCGACGTCGCGATGTACGCAAGCATCCCGCGCACTTCGGCGAT
>CAYNXQ010000127.1:0-1946 GCA_964401185.1 uncultured Gammaproteobacteria bacterium
CCGCAGGAATAGTGTTCGGCAAGCTACTCAGATCACCCACAATGGGCGCATAAAATTTATTTAGGCTATCGAGCGAGTCAGCCGACGCCCCAAAAGCAAATAACAAAACTCCAAAAAAGAATGTTCTTAACATAATTCCCCCTTATCAATTGATAAATAGTGAGCGGTTCATCACGCCTATTAGATCGAGCGAATTTTCTTTTGTAGTCTGACCTCCAACCAAGGAGGCAGATCTTGCAGACAACAAATGAGAAGAAACGTCAGTTCTGGACCGGCCACATCGGCAATCAATCCAGGGGCACCGACAGCGCCGAAGCATATTGCCGTGCCAATGGGCTCTCGCCCCATACGTTTGGGTATTGGAAGAAGAAGTTTTCAAGCGAGAAGCGTCACCGCACGCCAAGTCCACAAGTGAAGGCGACACCGACTGGGACAACAAGCTTTGTACCAGTGAAGATTAAAAGGGCTGACTCGCCGGAGCGAACCGTGGATTTACCAAACGCCAAGTGGGTGGCGGAATTCATTTTGGCTTTGAGCCATGGCGGTGGCCTATGAAATCGGCACGGGAGTTTCAAGGGATATTTATCCACAGGGAGTCTGTGGATATGCGCCGGGGCATCAATGGTCTTTCAGAA
Source organism: uncultured Gammaproteobacteria bacterium (assembly GCA_964401185.1). Lineage (GTDB taxonomy): Bacteria > Patescibacteriota > Patescibacteriia > Magasanikbacterales > UBA922 > JAHFIC01. Next base: position 636 of record CAYNXQ010000127.1, read on the forward strand.
ATTGTTCAGCTTGAAAACATGGGGGACCTAATGGGCCCACACCTGTTTGTGTTCTCGGGCAAGCGGAAGCATTCGATTAAGGTGCTCTATTTTGACAAATCAGGATTTGCGATGTGGCAGAAGAAACTTGAGAAGAGCAGGTTTCGCTGGCCCAAGAAGTTCACGGAAGATGTAGTGACATTGACACCAGAACAGTTCGAGTGGCTCCTTGACGGGTACGACGTTTGGAAAATGAAACCGTTTGAGGAGCTGAAATTTGAAAAAGTGATTTGACAAAACGGCGGGCATCACCAGAATGTAATTCAGATGCTCGACCAACTTGATCCGTCATCACCGTCATTGTTCTCGGAACTCATTTCACTTCGTGTGCAGCTTGCATCGACGACGGCTCTTCTTGAAAAGGAGCGCGAGACGCGTCTTGTGTATGAAGAGGAAATCTCATGGCTGCATGAGAATCTTCGGGAACTTAGGCGTCATCGTTTCGGCACAAAGTCTGAGCGCTGGGAAACTGAAGAGCAGCTTTTATTCAACGAAGCCGAGGTCTACTCTAAAGACGCAGAAGATGATGACGACAAAGGCGATGATGAGGTGGTTGAGGGCGTTGAAGTTAAGCCTCATGTCCGTAAACGGGGCAAACGAAAGCCTCTGCCAGAGGATCTTCCTCGGCGAGTTGTCGAGATCACGCTTGCTGAATCTGAGCGCATGGGGCCTGATGGCAAGCCACTTGGCGTTATAGGTAAAGAAGTTTCTGAGAAGCTCATCTACGAGCCTGCAAAAATAGAAGTCATCGAGTACCACCGTATTAAGTATGGCGAGGATTCCGGCGACAAAGGTGTGATAGCGCCACCAGTGCCGTCGATTATCCCCAAGGGGATTGCGACACCGGAGTTGTTAGCCGCAATCGTGCTAAAGAAGTTTGCCTACGGCCTACCGTTTTACAGGCAAGAAGACATATTTAAGCGCATGGGCATTAATCTTCCCCGCTGCACTCAGGCTAGGTGGGTAATGAGAGCAGCTGAGACATGCCGGCCGCTCTGGAATATTTTAGAAGAATGGCTGATGGCTTCCCCTTACGTGTCTTGCGATGAAACATGGACGCAAGTACTCAAAGAAAAACATAAGCCCGCAGAAAGCAAATCCTGGATGTGGGTGAGAGCGACGCCGAGTGAAATTAAAAAGATCGTTCTCTTTGATTACGACCCGCATAGATCTGCTGATGTCGCCAGAAGGCTTTTTGCCGATTACCGCGGCACTCTTCAAGTCGACGGTTATGCCTCATACAATTGTCTTGAAACCCAAGAGGGCTTAACT
>CAYNXQ010000128.1:0-1897 GCA_964401185.1 uncultured Gammaproteobacteria bacterium
TGTCGAGCATTTGGCCGACACGCGCGATCCACGGGAAAACTTCACGAGTGGTAAGAGAAGATTGCCATCACAAAAATCTGTGGTGGCCTTTATTTTTTCAGGCGGCGGAGCGAGACCATCTGCGCGCCGCGGGCACGGGATAATGTTTCATTTTCTCCCCCAATTTTTTCTTTTTCAATCCAGATTTGATTCAAGAGTGGAGCATTTGGATTTGTGATATCTATTTTGCCGCGCCGCACGCCGTGATCGTACTGTCCATCACTGGACCAAGAGATGGCATGAGCGTAATGAATGGTTTTGGGAATGCCGCCATTTTCATCCACCTGATCAACAAGAAGGATATGATCTCGCTCGGAGACGCCGGCAATATCAAGGAGGACAATCAGGTCGCCAGGCTGGGCATGGGCAAGCGCGACTTCGGCGCTATTTTTTTCATCAGCAAAAGTTTTTACATCGGTATTCTCGGCTGGACGCAAACGAGAAACGAATCGGCGGAAAAATGTTCTGGCAGGAAAATAAAGCAGTGTGCGCAGTGGCGCATGACGTTCGTCTCGCATCTGTGTATCTAGAACATGGTAGACAAAACCCGAGCAGTCAATGCCCAGATGATGATCAACAAGAAATTTTTTTGCCTCTGCATCGGTCATTGCGGCGAGATCGATTTTTTCTCGCAGGGCCAAGAGCGTCGCTTCTTCAATAATTTCGTCTGGGCTGCCTTTGCCGATCAATCCGCGCAGCGCGCCGCGGACACGAGTGCGGTGATTATTGAAATATGGGCAAGCAACATCATGGTTCACGATGGACAAATGGAAATACTGTTCGATCATGGCCATTGCTTTTGGTGAGAGGGTTTTGGTTTCCATAAGAATTCAGGAAGCGCTGGTGAGAAGTGAAATGATGCTTTGCCCCAACGCATTCCAGACATTGTGACTGGCCAAAAGACCGGTGCCACTTTGGATGCGCAAGAGATCGGTGCCAAGTTTGGTGTTGGTGTAGGGAATGCAGGAGAGGTCAAGAACAGTTAATTTCTTTATCGCATCAGCCAGCGCAAGGGTGGGGGGATTCGTTTGATTGCGAAGAATAACCTGCGCTCCGCGATCGATCGAAGTAAGTTCCAGATCACCTATGCCCAGATCAAGCAAGGCGGCCAAATGCGCTTCGAATATGGTCGCTTTTGACTTTTGACTTTCGGCTTTTGACTTCAATTGAAGCCACGCTTCAAACGTGGTGGAGGCTGGTTGGCGAGCATTGATCTCAATCAAATACAGTTGCCCGGTTTTTTCATCCAGGATCATATCAACACCAAACAGTCCGCGCCAGCCATCTTGCTTCATCTTTTCTCCAACTGTCTGCACAATCACTTCATATTTTTTTCTATTTTCTGCAGAAAGCAATTGTCGCGCAAGCGTCCAATCATTGCCAATGGTGGCAAAAGGATTGTCGGTAAACGGCAGGAGCCCGGTAATTTGATAACTGATATTTCCCATCAGGATTTTTTCTTTTGTGACGACAGTGTTGTTGGTGAACATGGGGCCTTGCATGTACTGGGTGACACGCGCTGGACGATCGGGGAATTTGGTTTGCAGTTCTTGAAGCGTTGATTCTTCTGTGATCAGTTGCGTGCCAAGACCGGTGTGCGCGCGATTGAATTGCAAAATAAACGGCGTGTTTCTCCACTCCAATTCCTTCAAAATTTTTATTTCATGCGGAGGCAAGTATGCTGCAAGGTCTCCAAGCCATGCGACTTGCGAAATTTTTTCTTCTATCGTTTGCGAGAGCGCTGCTGGCGGATTGAGGAGCGTCCAGTCATGAGTGCGGCATGCCGATTCGATGGCAGAAGTATTTTTGAACACCAGAATCTGGGGAGAAGACATCGTGGAAAGAAAATCGGTTGTCT
>CAYNXQ010000129.1:0-1888 GCA_964401185.1 uncultured Gammaproteobacteria bacterium
CTGGAACAATAGACAAATCGCTTGACGCCATTGGCGATAGCGGCAGTCATCAAGGATACGCTGGCCTGGACAATATTTTGGGTAATAAAGTAGGGCGAAAATACCGAGAGGCCCTCGTAGGCCGTGGCCGCGCAGTGATAGACAATATCAACACCAGCCAAAACTTTTTTCATCTGTTCGAAATCAGCGCAATCATACGGATAAAATTCTACAGCCGAAGACACATTGTCGCGGTAGCCGCCAATCAGGTTGTCGCAGCCGGAAACGGCATACCCGCGCGCCAAAAAAGCATCGGCCAAATGACTTCCCAAAAACCCAGCCACGCCGCTCACAAAGACTTTTTTCTTTCCATCGGTCATAGACATCTCCTCACGTCACTTAATCACGCGCAATTCATAGTAAATGGATCGGGCAATATTCCAAAAATATTTCAAAAAAAACATTTTCTTGCCAGGCAAAAATCGTATCCAGGGAGCTGCCCAGACATAGGCAATCTTTTCGGTGGCGAAATTTACTCCCAGATTGTACTCCGGCAATTCATGCCTATCGATCGTGGCTCGATTGAAATACTCAAAGGTTCTTTCGGTAAAAAAACTTTTGTGCGTGGGATCTTTGAAAGCGCCGACAGATTTGAAATACGGCACTTTAATCTTGACGATCGCATTCGGCTTGCATACTCGATAGATCTCTTTCATCATGAAGACGGTATCGGGCAGATGTTCCAAAAAATGGGTGGTGTAAATCTCTTCAATCGTATTGTCCGGAAGCGGGATGCCGCGGGCCAAATCACAAACAATATCAACCTGGGGAAGCGCCAAAATATCGATATTGGCATACCCAGGGATACGATCATTGCCGCCACCAAGATTGAGCTTGGTTATTGGGGTATCTGGCATGATAAAAAAGTCAACCGTTTATCTTGACACAATATCTCTTTTCCACGTATAATTTGTTAGATACTATATGGCAAGCGAGCAGAAAATGCAAATGGATGCTATCGATACAGAAGAAAGTGCTGAATCAACTGGCATTCTGGGACGATCCATCCGCGGCGGTGGCTGGCTGACCGCCGGATACATTGCCGAGAAGGCAGTCAATGTGCTGTCTTTCTTTGTTTTGGCGCGACTCCTCACTCCCACTGATTTTGGCATGACTGCCATTATCCTTTTGGTCCCTAGGCTCTTCCAATCCGTCACCGAGCCAGGGTTTGCGGCGGCTGCAATCCAAAAAGAAGGTGATGTTACTGCCTACCTCAATCCGATCTGGACCATGCGGATTCTCAAATCGCTCCTCATTGCCCTGGTCGTATTCTTGGCCGGACCATTTATCGCTTCCTATTTTCACGCTGCAGAGGCAGTCATCGCCATTCGTCTCGGGGGGCTTCTGCTCGTAGTTCAAAACTTTGGCAATATCGGTGAAATTTACTTTTTCAAAAATCTTGATTTCAAAAAACTGGTCGCCCGCAATCTCTCGCGACAAGCAGCCTATGTGATCGTAACGATCATCGCCGCAGTATACCTGCATTCCTACTGGGCATTGGTCTTGGGCAATGTTGCGCTCTACGCCACCGAAGCGGTCTCGACCTATGTGCTGCATCCCTATCGCCCCCGCCTCTCATTTGACTGGAGAAAACTGAAAAACTTGTTTCATTTTGGCAAATGGATTTTTTGGCAAGGCATCTTTGACCAAGCGTACGGCCTGATCGAAAATACCATTGTCGGCCGAGTGACCAATCCGGCGGCTGTCGGTATTTATACCAAAGCCAAAAGCCTATCGGGCGTCGTCCCAGGATTTCTTACCTCGGTGATCTCGGTGGTCAGCTTCCCTGCCTATACCAAGATAAAAGGCGAACAACCCAAGACGCACGATGGCTTGGAGAAAAGCTTCG
>CAYNXQ010000130.1:0-1871 GCA_964401185.1 uncultured Gammaproteobacteria bacterium
GGCTGACATCATCTGGAATGAGCTCACGCATCTGGACCGAGATGGTGCCTTCTTTCGAGAAATCCAAATCTTCCGCCAGTCTGATGGTTCACCGCGGCTCGAGGTCGGCTCGCGTATCCTGCAAGATTAAGGCGTATCCTCTCCCGCTCGACTCGCGAATCGAGCGGTTTTTTTATTTCAGAAGTTTCATCCATCTCTCCGCCAGCGCTTCTCCGTTATCCGTCGGCAAGGCTTGATGCAACTGTTTGCCAAGACGCTGGCGCTCTCCTTCATCCTCCAGCAAGCGACGAATCTCCTGAAGCAACCGCGTCGAAAAACTTTGTCCTTGCTGAATCACGGCACACGGTAGCTTTTTCACATTCAGCTCTTGATGGCTGTCCGGAATCGGCACGAAGATCGCGGCTTTTGACAGCGCCGCCAGTTCAGATATCACCCCCAAGCCGGCTCGAGATACGACGAGATCGGCGGCCGCATACGCTGACAAGATCTGATTCTCATCAAAAAATTCAGCTTCGAGATATCCGACGGCCTGGACGGTTCGATCGATTTTGCCTCGACCGGTAAGATGAATGACCTGGGCATCTTTCGTGAGCGTTGGCAACACATTCCAGATCGCCTCATTCAAGGCGGTCGCTCCGGTCCCACCACCGACCACGAACACAATCGGTCGGGCAGGATCGAGCCGAAGACTCGAGGCAGCCATCGTTCGGCTCGGCAGTCTCGTCGAGGTAAACCGGCACGGGGTCGGCACTTGTTCGGAAGCGACGCCCGGGAACGGAGGGAAGTCGTAGGCAAAGCTGGTAGTGACCAATTGACACTTTTTCGCCACCGCCCGATTGGCCAAGCCCGGTTCGGCGTCTAACTGATGAATGGCGCAGGGAATGTTGTAACGATGCGCTGCCGCGATGACCGGCACGCTGCTAAAACCACCGGCTGATAGGACCAAGGCCGGACGAACCTCGGTCAAAATCCGCGTCGCCTCACGTCGAGCCTGCAAATACAGGAACGGCCAAACCAACCAGGTCGTGCTGGGATGGCGCGGCAGCTTGACGACCGTCAACGGATAAAAAGTGATGCCTTCGGCTTCAAGCACCGCCCTCTCCGGACCATCCGGCGTCCCCACCCAAGCAAATTCCACATCCGCCCGGCGCGCCTTCATCCTCCTCAACACCGCCAACAGTGGCGTCACCGGCCCCATCGTCCCTCCCCCGCAACAAAGAATTTTCATATAGATCGCTTCCCACATTATAGCCTTTCCTAAACATGAAGGGGGTCTGGGGGCGCCTGCTGTTCGAGCCCCTGACAGAAAGGTAGGCTCCGCAGTATTCACGCGAGTTCAGCCGCCCCCAGAATCTTTTTTTGCTTCTTTTTGTGATTTGACAAAAAAGAAGAGGCTGAGCGACTCACCCATTCATCCTCCCCTGCCTCGACACCGACGCCACCATCCCACACCCAATACTCAATGCCAAAAACGCCGAACTCCCATAACTCAAGAATGGCAGCGTCACGCCAGTGATAGGCATAAGACCGATCATCGAGGCGATATTAAAAAATGACTGCAGCGCAATCCAAGCGCCGACACCGGTGGCAAGGAAGGTTCCAAAGGCATCGGGCGCATGTTTGGCAATCACCAAACAACGCCAGACCAAGACCGACAACGCCGCTAAAAAACCCAACACCATGATAAATCCCAACTCTTCCGCCATGACCGCAAAAATAGAATCGCCGGCCACTTCGGGCAAATACAAATACTTCTGGCGCGAGTGACCATAGCCAAAGCCGAACAAGCCTCCAGACCCAATGGCGAGAAACGCCTGGTTGATGTGGTAGCCAATCCCATTCGGATCAAGCTCGGGATGCAAAAAGGTCAT
>CAYNXQ010000131.1:0-1833 GCA_964401185.1 uncultured Gammaproteobacteria bacterium
TCACGAGCATGAGTGGAGATAGCACGACAATGAGAATGATACTCCCCACAAGATCTGCCAATCGCTTGATCACTCTCCCCCAGCCTTCTAGCGGCGTGCGGCGAATCTCGACAATCGGAATCCCCGCAATCGGTCGCACGGTGCTATTGGAGGCATAGGCAGCAAACACATCGGCCGAATATTTGAAGACAATCTGATGCTCAGTCGCATAACGGATTGCTTCCACAGCATCATCTTCGTGGCCATGGGGAGAAATAAAAATAATTTCATCCACCAACATTTTTGATCCAGTAGTTTTTGCAAATCCCTTCCACTCGGTATACTGGGCCACCACCTGATAGCCCAAAGATTTTCTTGTCTTGAGCAGGTGAACAAATGGATCGGCAGTGTCCGCTTTTCCGATCACCACCACTCGGCGCGCACCAATCCCCAGACGATAGAGCACGCTGCGCAGTCCACGGATGATCAACCGACCACTCGAGATATAGACAATGGCAAATCCCCAGGTCGCAGCCACCAAAAATCGAGAATCAAAAGGTGTTTGACGAAACAAAAGATACAAGGCGACTAGCGAAAGCACAGCCGACGCAGCCAAGAACACTCGATAGAGGTCAGACGCAAGCCGACGATTGGGATCGATCGCATAGAGTCCAGCAATAGCGAAAAGTACCAAAAGGACGGCGCCGACGCTACCAACAATCCCAAGATACCTAGCCAAAGTGAGCTGAAAAGCGACCGGTTTTAGGCCAACAACCAAGGGTGAAAAACGCAAAGCATAGGCCGAAATTGCGGCCAGCAAAAACAAGAAAAAATCAATCGGCACCTGCAGAACAGAAAAGAGAAGTTCAAGTCGTCTCATACTTCTCTATACTACCCAAAAAACACCTGTTGGTCAACCTTGACAACAAGAGAAAAAAATGCTATAGTTGGGCCGGTAGTGTCTGGCAGATGATCGACTGGTCTCCTTCGGGAGGCTGGTAGGAAAGTCCGAACTCCTCGCATCCACCGCAAGGTGCATGCAACTGATAGTGGGTAACGCCCACCCTCTGGCCTGCAAAGGTTCAGAGCGGGACAGCGCCACAGAGACTATACTACTTTGTCCGCCGTAGCCTTGGCGAAGGTGGATGAGGGAAACGTGAAAAGTGTATGGAGGTTTTTGCTCTCGAGTCAAAAGCTACCATACTCCCGCTATGGCAACATAGCGAGGTGGCAAGCCCTATCTGGAGAAAGAGCAGCGTTTCTGATGAAAATCAGAATTCGAAAAGTTCGCTCGTTTGATCCGCATAGCAATATGCGCGACAGAGAAATGATCATCCTCGACAAAATTCGGCTTATCGCCAGGTACTACCAAAAAAATATCCCCCGACATTGTCAGGGGGTGTTTTTTATTTCGGTTTCTTCTTCTGCTCTGCACAAAAACGGCGGAGCTCTTTTTGAATGTCATGCGTGCTCTTAATGATCATATCTGCGAAGCCCAATTCAAGCGCAGTCGCGGCCGTAATGCGGTATTCCTGCTCTGGCGCAGTCCGAATTTTTTCTTGCATATCTCTCGGTAAAAGCGTGCAAGGAACGGTGTGCGTCGACCGTCGACGCGTGTAGTAACGCAAGAGTTCCTGATTGGACTTCTTGTACTCAATTGCGCGCTTGCGCATATATTCAGGCCGCTGCTGTTGGCCGACTTCGTATTTGTTCGGCTCATGATACAGCGGATGAAATAACAGAGTGCTATGGGAAAATATCCAACGGACATGTGTTGAAGCAACAATGGCCGCCGCGCTTGAATCGGCCGTGCCAAAAACCACCGCAATCACAGGAGAAATAATCCTCCCCGAC
>CAYNXQ010000132.1:0-1814 GCA_964401185.1 uncultured Gammaproteobacteria bacterium
GCACATACGATGCGATCATCACATCAAAGAGCTGGGCCGCCACCAAAATATTGTGATACTGGAGCGCTTTCACGAGCTGTTTGATATCATGCCCCACTATGGTCAAATCCTTGCGTTGAAAAATCCGAAACAAATGTTCTTTTTGCTTATCGGTCAGTTTGGAGAGTTCAAAATAAAAGGCCTGGTGAGTAGTTACACAGACCAAACCCAACAGATCGTCGGAGAGCACGTCGATGGCGGACAAGATTTCTTTGACTGCAATCACTTGAGCTTTACCAAGTTTGGCGAGCGCCTCTTCGGCATTCTCTTGCCCGACAATAATCAATGCCGACACTTTGGTAGTCTTTTTTTTACCCTGAGCTTGTCGAAGGGTTTCCTCTCCTGGTTCTCCAGGCAAACGCTTGAGGAGCGAAGGAAACTGAAACTTCTGGAAGACTTCCACAATTCTGCCACGATCAAATGATTTGAGCTCGCAGTCGGTGAGAGAAAATTCCAGATCAGGCACGTCTGTTCTGATAGTTGCAAGAGTTTTGCTCATCTTGGACGATTCTTCCCCCTCCACGACTTTTTTCCATACTGCCGGTTTCAATTCGCTTTTTACTTTTTCTTTTTTACTTTTTACTTCTCGATACATCTCTTCGATGCTGCCAAACTTCTGGATCAGCTCGGTGGCAGTCTTCTCTCCAATACCCTTGATCCCTGGGATATTATCCGACGTATCACCGCGCAGGGCTTTGTAATCGGTCACATGCTCTGGGCCAAAACCAAACTTTTCTTTCACCTTTTCCGTATCAAACAGAACAATATCAGACAATCCCTTGCGCAGTTCATAGACTTTGGTACGGCTATTTACCAGTTGCAGCAAATCCATGTCGCCAGTGACGACAATGACTTCGGACTTCGGTTCACGGTCTTCGGCCTGTTTCACTACTGTACCGATCACATCGTCGGCTTCGAAACCTTCTTTGGTATAAATTGGAATATCAAATGCCCGCACGATCTCGTACACCAGCGGAATTTGATCATAGAGCGCCTGGTCGCCTTTCACCCGAGTGGCTTTGTAGGCAGTAAAGAGCTCATCACGAAAAGTTTTGCCTGCAACATCAAAAGAAACTGCCAGATGTGTCGGGGCCAGGTCATGAATCACTTTGAGAAGCATGGAAGTGAACCCATAGACAGCATTGACCATCACTCCATCAGACGTAGTCATCGGCGGAAGCGCATGGTAAGCGCGATGGATGATGGCATTGCCATCGATAATAACAAAAAGAGAATGTTTCGAGGTCATAATGCCTCAATCGTATCACATTTCACTCTTGAAAAGAAAGCCCGACTATGCTATGATGATGGTACTCATGGTACGGTAGCCAAGTAGTAAGGCAGGAGTCTGCAAAACTCCTATACGCGGGTGCGATTCCCGCCCGTACCTCCATAATAACAAAACCCTCCCGGTCGGGAGGGTTTTGTGTGCCTTAGGCACTCAAGATTTCCATTTTCAGGTTGTGCTTGATACCGAATTGGATAGCCTTCCGTTTGGCGGCTTTGGAATCCATCTGGGTTCCGTCTTCATTGGCAGCAGCCTTGTAGAAGTCAATGCGGTAATAGCCAAGGGTATCGTAGTTGTAGCGCGCATTCATGCGGTCACGCACCACGAACACCTTGTCACCATAGAGGTCAGGAAAGCGGATCTTCGTACCCAAAGGCAAGAAGTTGGCCGCAATCGTGTTTTCCTCACCATCCTGCAAATAGTGCTCACAGAGGTTGTAGCTCCACATAGCACCATTACATGGGCTGTCATCGGTCTGATTTGGGTC
>CAYNXQ010000133.1:0-1808 GCA_964401185.1 uncultured Gammaproteobacteria bacterium
CAACATATTGAATGTCTGATCATTGCCGCCAATCTCGCCATCAACTTCCAGCGCCACACTATCGTAGCCTTGCATCAATGGATACAAAAATTCGTGCAGATAAATCGGCTTCTCTTCTTTCAAGCGCACCTGGAACATATCGCGTTCGAGCAAGCGCTGCACCGTAAAATGAGATGAGAGTTCGACCACATCACTAAAAGACATTTTGTCATGCCACTTGCTGTTGTAGGCAATCTCGGCTTTATTTTTTCCTTGAAATTTCACCAAGGCGCTGGCTTGATCCTGATAAGATTTGGCATTGTTTTTTACTTCGGCACGCGTCAATTTTTGACGAGCCGACGTCTTGTCGGTTGGGTCGCCAATCATGCCGGTAAAATCGCCGATGAGCATAATCACTTCGTGCCCCAGCTCTTGGAACTGGCGCAATTTCAAAAGCGTAATGCCGTGACCAATATGAAGCGTTGGCGCAGTCGGATCGTAGCCAGTATAAAGACGCAAACGCTTGCCGCTCTCAAGCTGGGCTTTGAGAAACTCCCGACTAGGATAGACATTTTCTACACCGCGCGTAAGCAACTCTTCAATTTTTCCTGCCTGCGCAGGCAGGTTTGGATCAGTTGATACCGACATACAAATTATTTTAAGTTGGCTAGTTGGTCTTGTAATTTTTTCAGTTTCTCTTGCGCATCTGCCAATTTCTTTCTTTCTGTTTCAACCACTGCCGGTGGAGCATGCGCGACAAACTGATCATTGCCCAATTTTTTCTCTAGCGAAATAACATACGGCTCAATTGTCGCAATTTCTTTCTGAATTCGATCTTTTTCTTTGTTCCGATCAACCGCGCCAGCCAAATTTACCCACACAGTGAAAGAACCAGACACCACCGACACGGCGTCCATAGGCGCTGAGGTTTCGAACAATAGATTCTCCACCCGACCAAGTGCGCGAACAATCTGTTCATTTCGTTTCAAAAATACTGTTGCGCCCAGTATCCCTGCTTCTACCAATTTCCCAGGAGGCACACCATGTTCTGATCGCGTATTGCGAATCGTCACAATGAGTTCCTGCAGGTGTTGCCAATCGGTGGAGATATCCTTTTCTTTCTCGCCATGAGCCTGTCGAATGGTTGCCATCGGCCATTCTTCTATCATGATCATACCATCTCGCCCGTATACCTGTTCCCAAATTGTTTCGGTCACAAAGGGCATAAAGGGATGCCACAATTTCAAAACGGTGTTGAGCAGATAATTCAAGATTATCTCTTTGCCGCCTTCGATCTTGGCAATTTCCAAATACCAATCGGCCAATTCGGTCCAGGTAAATTCACGCAACAGTTCGCCGGCAGCAGATAGCTCGAAATTATCCAAATGTTTGGTGGCGCCGGCAATTGCGGCATCCAGTCGGCCGAGAATCCATGTATCCGCATCGGTCTTGGCTTTTGGTCGCTTCACATCGCTGGTCGGCTCGGGAATATTGAGGAGCATGAAGCGAGAGATGTTCCACAATTTGTTGGTGAAGTTGCGAAAGCCAGCAATCTTTTCTTCCGAGAGCTTCATGTCATTGCCCGGAGTCGTACCGAGAAGTAGCGACAAGCGCGTGGCATCGGTGCCGTATTTGGCGATCATGTCGAGCGGGTCGATAATATTGCCCAGAGATTTGCTCATCTTTCTGCCTGATTCGTCGCGCACCAATCCGTGCAAATAGACTTTTTCAAACGGGACATCGCCCAGCGCGTAGGTGGCCATAAGGATCATGCGCGCCACCCAGAAAAACAACATATCATAGCCTGCTCCGCGGGATGAGGTGGGGCG
>CAYNXQ010000134.1:0-1795 GCA_964401185.1 uncultured Gammaproteobacteria bacterium
AGATTTTGAAAAGAATCCAAAAGATGTAAAACGCCTGGCGGATTACGATGGTATTATCGTGCCTGGTGGATTTGGCGCGCGCGGCGTCGAGGGAATTATTTTGGCCATTCGCTTTGCCCGAGAACACAACATACCCTACCTGGGACTTTGTTATGGCATGCAGCTGGCCTGTATCGAATTTGCTCGGCATGTGCTCGGCAAAACTGGCGCGCATACCGTGGAGATCAATGATCAGGCGACGGATCCGATCATCCATATCAACCGCAATCAAGCCAAGAATGTCCGCGAGAATCGCTACGGCAATACCATGCGTCTGGGTGGTTATGCCTGCACGCTCACGCCCGGATCCAAAGCGCAAAAGGCTTATGGAACAAAACAGATTGTCGAGCGGCATCGCCATCGCTACGAATTCAACAATGACTATCGCGCCGCGCTTGAATCCAACGGTCTGCAGATTGTCGGGGTCAATCCCGAATCCGATTTGGTCGAGATTGTTGAACTGCGCGACCATCCCTTTTTTATCGGCACGCAATTTCATCCGGAATTTCTCTCTCGCCCTATGCGGCCGCACCCGCTCTTTCGCGAGTTTATTGCCGCCAGTTTGAAATAGCGCAGACCCCTTGCATCTTTTTTATTTATTTGGTACTGTCAAAAGCAGGTAAAGGAGGAGCAGATGACCAAAACGCCGATCAGTCCCCAGGAAATGTGCGAGCAGCTCGAAGAGGCATTGAAGCGCGGCTTCAAGCGTTTCCAGGAGGCCGAAGCCATCGACAAAGCCGCAGGCCTTTCTGTTCGAGAAAAAGAACTCGTCCGGGAAGATCGCCATGTTGATGCGATTCTCGATGTCCTGCCCACGCTCGTGGAAAATGCGCGCGCGGATGGCAGGTCCTATGTGGTTATCTTGCGACCCAGTCGTCGAGAGCTTGGGGCGCTGCCCGAGGTAGCACGGCGCGTGCTCGATTTTTGCAGCAACATGCCGGGCTGGGCGATCAAGGTGCATGAAAAATTTGAGGATCCGCCAGGTGTGCACAGCCTGTGCCTGGTCCTCCACTGGTAAGGAGGTTATCATGTCACAGAAGATTATTTTCGACATGGCTGCGGAGCTTCGCAAGACCTGTGATCAGGTAAAAGCGAAATTTCCGCCGACTGGTAATGGTCATACCGACCTGAACCTCGAAGCGACTGTTGAAGGGGTGAAAAAAAGTGAACTGGCCAATGCCGGGCTTATCATGGCTTGGGCTGCGGCACAGTCTGGTCAGAATTCGGTCGTGATATTGCCCCTTGGCCCGGAGCATTTCCGCACCTATCCGGCAAACGCGCTTGAACGGCTGGAGATAAGTCCTGACAATCTGCGGTCAATTCCAAAAACCATCTTCGAATTCTTTGCGGCCTTCAATCTTGCGCCGCAGATCGAAGAAGTACGGACCGTGCTCGGCATCCATCACCAAATGTCAATTCGCTGGTAACATCATCGCCCCGCTTCATGGAAGACGGGGTTTTCTTTTTTAGAAAATGACGAAACGCAATATTGACGACACGCTTGTCTCTTGGTATAAATCAATCCATGAGCAAAGAGCCGAACTACGATACGACCGATGATGACGATGATGAGGACCGGCCACCCGACCCCGACGAGCCTTGTCCCAATTGCGGCGTTCGCCGTGGAGCGCACCAATCTTGGTGCGGTCGAAGCCAGATGAAAGGACAGGAGGAAAAGATGAATCTTCAGGAATTGCGAGACGCGGTGAAGAAGATTCGGATGGCAATCCGCGAACACCGTGACGAGCGCGGGAAT
>CAYNXQ010000135.1:0-1781 GCA_964401185.1 uncultured Gammaproteobacteria bacterium
ACCGAATCTCGACACCATGGATGTGGGCAGGGGATCGGGTATGCGCCATCATGTTTTGATATGCCGGGAAACAATTGGGACAAGCGGACACGAGCTCCACCTTTTCCCGCGGTCCGAAGGTCTGCGCATCGGTGCAGGGGAAATGTTCGGCCAGAAGAAATCTTTGATCAGCTCTGGGAAAAAGCTCTGTACAAAAATTGCACCACGCCTGCTTGCGAATCTTGAGCTCTTCTAGAAAAAGAATGCATCGAGCCGCTTCGTAGCGATCGACCAACGTGGCCATGATCCCGTGGGCAATTTCTTCCATCCGATGGAGCTCATGAAGGGTCTGGTAGATTTCACGGATGCTGTTCATCGAAGGTTGGAGCACGCCGCCATCAACGCCGACAAAAGGATCAATAGGTTTACTCATGCAACATACCTCCGATAGGTAGGTTAGGGGTTTCTTTCCGCGCTGTCAACTGAAATAAAAACCCATGCCGTTTTGGGCATGGGTTTTTTACTAATTATTTTAGGTTTACTGATTATTTTCTTGATGTTTCATTTCCTTTTCTTTTTCAGTCTGGCTTACGACCACTTTGCTCGCAAGGAGAGTCGAATGGCTTGTGTTCCATACGCCCGAGGCAGACACCATCATGCCATTGGCGAGGTCGGCGAGCGATCCGGTGGCATCACCAACTCTTATTTTTGCATCGGCATTGACCATGACTTGGAGCGCACCGCGTTTTTTTGTGGTCAGTGTGAAGGTATTTCCGTTGAGATTGGAAATCGTTCCACTAAAACTGGCACTACGGGTCTGGATGGAGTTGTCTTGAACCATCCGTGCGTCGATCGTCCAAGGACTGTTTGTGTTAACTTTTCCTTTCACCTGCATATTGTCGCCCACCATAAGCTCTGTGAGACTCCCATGCCCTTCAAATTTTCGCAGAAGCGACGTGCTGGCTGTCCAGGTGATTGTCCAGTCGCCGCCCCAACTTGATAATACGAGAGAGTTGGTACCAATCGATTTTAGCGTCCCAGACAGTGCCGCCTGGCCAGAAGCATTTATATTGACCATTTGTTTTGGTTGCATGGCCGAGTTTTCATCGGCCAACGCGGGGAGAGCGAAGAATAAAAGCGCCGCTGTACCCATCAAAGCGATTAGTTTTTTCATAGCGTGTTAAAAAGATAAGACGAATGATTGTGTCGACCCGTATTATAAGGACCCTTTGACCTTGAGACCAACGCCGGGATTAACGTTGAGGCTGCTGGTGGTCTTGAGCTCGATCGTATCGTTGTTGATTTCAAGATCGTCGTTTGCCTCTAGCTTGAAATTGCTTCGCATGGTTCCGTCAAGATCCATTCCCGTTGTGGCATTATTTTCCACTGATCCGCCGCCAACATGCACCTTTTCATCGGTATCAATGGACACGTCGGCGCTGGTTCGGGCTTCGGTTTTTATCACGGGTGCAAAAATAAACGTCCCATTGCCAGTGACATGGATTGATTCGTCAGCGAGAAAATCAAGACTAATGCTGGTGGTGGCGTCTTTTGTCACATTGAATGTGCCGGTAATTTCCAATTGGTTGGATGGAAGTTTTGCCTCTGCCTCCACACCAGCTTTTACCACGGCAATTTTTTGTACATGGAGACGGATTTGGTTATAGCTCCCTTCTGGCACGGTCGCTTGCGCCGCAGCGGCGAGTGATCCTGTGGCCTTGAGTGCAAGCAAATCAAATTGTTGCGTATCATTTGATACGGTGACCCAGCCTTGAGTGGCACTATGCATTTCGATCGTATCA
>CAYNXQ010000136.1:0-1674 GCA_964401185.1 uncultured Gammaproteobacteria bacterium
CCGCATTTGGGACAGATTTCGTCGGTCTTTTCTTCGGTCAATGCCTTTTTGGACAGTTCGCCGGATTTCTGCACCACTGTGTCGTGGAATGGGCCATAGAATGTGGAAATAATTGGCTGCCAATCTTTTTGTCCCAGCGCGATTTCATCGAGATTTTCTTCCATGAGCGCGGTGAATTGGTAATCGACAATCGAGGGGAAGTTGGCCACCAGCAAATCGTTGACCACAAAGGCGACGTCGGTTGGTTTCAGACGCTTGTTTTCGTCGCGCTCAACATAGCGGCGATCTTCGATCGTGGCCAAGGTTGGAGCATAGGTGGATGGACGACCAATGCCGTATTCTTCCATAGCTTTCACAAGGGTGGCATCCGAATAGCGGGCTGGCGGCTCGGTAAAATGCTGCTCGGGGTTCAAGGCGTTGCAGGTGACTTTTTCTCCCGTCACCAGTGCAGGCAAGGTTTCTTCTTTGAGCGCATCCGGATAGAGCGCGAGCCAGCCAGAGAATTTGAGAATTTGTCCGGCCGCGCGGAAGAGATATTTTTTTACGGTAATGTCCACGAGCGTCTTGTCGAGTTTGGCTTCGCTCATTTGCGTGGCCACGGCCCGTTTCCAGATCAGCGTATACAAGCGATGCTGCTGAGGCGTGAGGTATGCCTTCACTGATTCAGGGGTGCGGCTGGGCTCGGTGGGGCGGATCGCCTCATGCGCTTCCTGCGCGCCTTTGCTTTTGGTGGCATAGTGACGGGGAGCGGCAACAGCAAATTCTTTTCCATATGCGCCAACAATATATTCGTTGGCATCAGCCAAAAATTTTTCGGAGAGATTCACCGAATCGGTACGCATGTAGGTAATAAGACCAGCATGTCCAGCCTCGCCGAGTTCTACACCTTCGTAGAGTTGCTGGGCCAGGCGCATGGTTTGCTTGGCCGAGAAACCGATCTTTTGGTTGGCCTGTTGCTGCAAAGTAGAAGTGGTGAATGGCGGAGGCGGAGTGCGCTTGCCATCCTTTTTGACAATATTGCTTATGACAAAATCAGCGCCGGTGATATGGGAGAGGATGTCGTCCACCATGGCTTTGTTTTTCAAATCCAAATTGCCCAAATTTTTGCCATCGATCGCATGCAAAGTGCCAGGGAAGTGAGCGTCGTCTTTCGTTTTTGAAAAATCGCCAACAATACTCCAGTATTCCTCTGATTTGAAATTTTGGATTTCACGCTCGCGTTCTACGACCAAGCGCACAGCCACCGATTGCACACGGCCAGCGGAAAGTCCTCGGGCCACCTTGCTCCACAACAGGGGAGAGAGTTCATACCCGACCAGACGATCGAGGATGCGGCGGGCCTGCTGGGCATCCACCAATTTTTGATCAATGCCGCGCGGATGAGACAAGGCTTCGGTAATGGCTGTTTTGGTAATTTCGTGGAATACCATGCGTTTGGCTTCCTCGGGTGGCACGCCAAGCACGGTGGCCAAGTGCCAGGCAATGGCTTCTCCTTCGCGGTCCTCATCGGTAGCGAATATAATCCCCTTGCTTTTCTTGGCCAGGGCCTTCAATTTTTTCACCTGTTCGCTTTTGTCTTTCGGCACGAGATAACTAGGGAGAAACGTGCCATGTTCGATATCAACCCCAATTTTGCTATTTGGCAGATCGCGAATATGACAAAAAGAAAACTCG
>CAYNXQ010000137.1:0-1656 GCA_964401185.1 uncultured Gammaproteobacteria bacterium
ATTTTTGCTATTCCATGTTCTGTTAAATGCGCAGTTTTTTGCTTTTCATCAATTGAAATCTTTAATGTTTGAAGTTCCAGAGAGATTTCGTCCAATTTTTGGTTGGTGAGATCGATATCGAGTTGTACTTGAGTAATGCGGTTATCCAGAATCGCCGTTTGATTTTTAAGCGAAGTGGCTTGAAGCTGCTTTGCAGTAATATTTTGTTTGGTTTGATTTATACTATTTTCCAGCTCTTTGATTTTGGCTTGTTTGGTGGCGATCTGCGCATTGAGATCGTCTACTGTTTGAGTAGAATCAGTAAATACAAAAGTCGGATATGTCAGACATATCCCGCACATTAGAAAACACAAAAATCGTTTGCTATACCACATCATACCTAAAAGTATAGCACATCTTGTATCCTGGCTATAATTTGCGTGCAGCCTCCTGGATTCTGGTGAGTGTTTTTTCTTTACCAAGCACGGCTGCAATTTCGTATGGTCCTGGAGAATTTTTCTGCCCCGAGAGTGCCACCCGCATGGGCCAGAGCACGTCCCCTACCCCAAAGTGTTCGGAGCTAATCCAGCCGCCAATCTTTTCTTCGAGTACATTTTTTGTCCAATCATCTTTTGTCATGACCTCAAGAACACCAATCAGCGCTTCCAGGGTATTTTTTGCATCTTCTTTGGTGCTTTTTTTCCAGACAAGAAGTTCTGGTTCGTATTCCAGAGTCTGCGCAAAAAGAAAGGCCATCATACTGGGAGCGTCCGCCAGCGTCACCAAGCGTTCCTGAACAAGACCAACTGCCCCTGCCAGCCAATCGATCATCCCCGCTTCTATTTTTGCTTCATTGATCAGGCCAGCTTTGACGAGATATGGCAAGCATCGATCCACCAATTCCCCTGCCTCAAGCTTCCGAATGTAGGCTTGGTTGTACCAATTCAGTTTTTCGCGGTTGAAGACAGCCGAAGCTTTTTGCACACGTTCCAGAGAAAATTCCTGCACCAGTTCGTCGAGAGTAAAGAGCTCTCGATTATCCCCAGGATTCCAACCAAGAAAAGCAATAAAATTGATCAGCGCTTCCGGCAAGTAGCCCTTTTCCTTGAAATCTTCTACGGCCACGTCGCCCTTGCGTTTGGACAATTTCTGCTTTTCCTCATTGACCAAGAGTGGCAGGTGGGCAAACCATGGATGCTCCCATCCAAAAGCTTCGTATAATAGAATATGTTTTGGGGTCGATGGCAGCCAATCTTCGCCGCGGATGACATGAGTAATCTGCATAGTATGATCATCCACAATTACGGCCAGATGGTAGGTTGGGAAGCCATCGGATTTGAGGAGCACCTGATCGTCAATCGTGCTCGAATGCACAGTAACTTTGCCTCGGATCATGTCTTCGAAAACAATCTCTTTATCATCTGGGACTTTCAACCGAATCACGGCCTCTGCTCCTGAGTCGAGCAATTTTTTTGTTTCTTCTATCCCCAAAGTCAATTGATTTCTCATGGCCATGCGTTCGTATTTTGGCGGCAATTTGCTGGCAGTTTGTCGTTCGCGCATGGCTTCCAGCTCGGCTCCGGTATCAAAGGCGTAATAGGCAAAACCTTTGTCAATCAATTCACCTGCATACTTTTTGTATACAGCCAATCGCTCGGACTGGATATACGGACCAAA
>CAYNXQ010000138.1:0-1540 GCA_964401185.1 uncultured Gammaproteobacteria bacterium
ATCTCTTTCATGTCGAGCCAGTTGGGCCCGGCCTTCACGTCCACTTCCATCGGTACCTTGAATTTCACGGAGCCCTGCATCTCTTTGCGCACGAGCGCGGCCAATTCGTCGAGCTCGGCCTTCGGCACTTCGAAGAGCAATTCGTCGTGCACCTGCAAGGTCATTTTCACATCATCTTTTTTTATTTCCTTATCATCTTTCATCTTTTCAATGCGCGCGTACACTTCGATCATGGCCATCTTCATCAGGTCTGCAGCCGTGCCCTGGATCGGCATGTTGACAGCCATGCGCTCGCCTGCGGCTCGCACCTGATAATTGCCAGCCGTGAGTTCGGGGATGTAGCGCCGGCGGCCAAAGAGCGTCTCGACATAGCCATGTTTCTTGGCAAATGCGAGGGTGCGATCCACGTAGGCTTTGACCCCCGAGAACTGTTCGAAATATTTTCGGATAAAATCTTCGGCTTCGGCCTGAGGAATCCCGGCTCGCCACGACAGGCCGTACGCTCCCATACCATAGAGCACGCCAAAGTTTACTTCTTTGGCGCCATAGCGCATTTCTTTGGTCACCTTTTCCAGCGGGACATTGTGGATGGCGGCAGCGGTGGCCTGGTGAATATCTTTGCCCTGCTTGAATACTTCAATCATCTTTTCATCTTCGGCTAGCGAAGCCACAATCCGAAGTTCGATTTGCGAATAGTCGGCGGTAATAAGTGAGTAGCCTGGAGCCGAGACAAAGGCGTCGCGGATGCGTCGGCCAAGCTCGGTGCGAATGGGGATGTTCTGCAGGTTTGGGTCCGAACTCGACAATCGGCCAGTCGAAGCCACGGCCTGATTGAAGCTGGTGTGCACGCGGCCTGTTTTTTTGTTGACCAGGGTCGGGAGAACATCGACGTAGGTATTTTGCAATTTGGCCAGTTCGCGGTGCTCTTCGATCATTTCGATCACTGGATGGAGCCCGTGCAACTTTTCCAATTCCGAGGCGGCAGTGGAATAACCTGTTTTGCCTTTTTTGATCCCAGTGGTAGGCAATTTGAGCGTATCAAATAGCATGTCGCGCAATTGATTGTTGGAAGCTACATTGAACTCCACCCCAGTGGATTTCCAAATCTTCTTGGTCACACGATCGATATCGCGAGCGATTTCTTTTGACAGATCGTGGAGCAGAGGGAGATCAATCGCCACACCATTCAATTCCAATTCCGCCAAAACGGGAATCAATTTCATTTCAATCTTCTCGAACAAACCCAAATCTTCTCGTTCTTGCAGGGCCTTGGCAAAACGTTCGTGCAATTCCAAAATTAATTTTAATTCTTCGGCGACCAGATCGGGCGATGCGCCAAACAGCGTGCCCTGATCTCCGATAGGCAATTCTCGGCCGAGTTCTCGCAGAACGAGGCTTTTCAAATCATGGGCGCGCGTACTGGAATTCAGCACATACGATGCGATCATCACATCAAAGAGCTGGGCCGCCACCAAAATATTGTTATACTGGAGCGCTTTCACGTGCTGTTTGATATCATGCCCCCCTATGGTAAAATCCG